>JAISTG010000108.1 GCA_031272705.1 Bacteroidales bacterium
AATGTAGAGAAATACATTGAGCGTTGTGCTGAAAGTCTGTTCGGGCAGACGTTGAAGGAGGTAGAATACATTTTTGTTAATGACTGCACGCCTGATAAAAGTATAGATATATTAAATGCGGTTATAGAACGTTATCCCGATAGAAAAGACAATGTAATAATAATAAATAATCCTCAAAATCTAAATGTGGCTGTTTCAAGGCGGATTGGATTAAATGCGGCAAAAGGAGAATATATTGCGTGGTGTGATTCGGACGATTGGGTAGAGCCTGCTATGCTGGAACAGATGTATTTGCAAGTCGGGGAAAAGGATGCTGATATTGTATGGAGTGATTTCTTATGGAACGAAGCAGGTTACATAAAGCAGAATTTTGCAGAAGACAAAATCAAATGTATTGAACAAATGTGCTTGACAAATATGTACTGGACATTATGGAATAAACTTTTCAGGCATACATTATTTACAGATAACAATATTACAATAGAAAATTTTATTGTAGGTGAAGATATGCTTGTCAATTTGAAGTTATTTTATTACGCCAAGCGTGTTACTTATTTTCCTCAGGCATTCTATCATTATAACAAAGCGGTTAATGATGCCTTAACGGATAACCTTATGACCAATCCTTCCAAAGTTCTTGCCACAATAGATGTAATTAAAGAGATAGATAACTTTTACAAAGGGAAAAGAGATTTCAACCTGTACAAAGAAAGCATTACCGCATTGAAATTTTGGTTTAAGAATGATTATTTGCATGCTATATTTTGTAAGAAGGATTTAAAGTTTTGGCAGAATGTGTTCCCTGAGTGCAAAAATTACATTCGGCGGCAACCGCATTTGAACTGCTTGCAGAAAATTATGTTCCGGCTTGCCGGAAATAAATTCCTCGGTTGGATTGTGGTATGTAAAAATAAAATCATTAAGCAATATATAAAGAAAAAGTAACTTACTATGAAAAAAGTATCCGTTATTATCCCTGTTTATAATATAGAGAAATACATTGGAAGGTGCGTTGAATCGCTTTTTAACCAAACCCTTTCCGATATGGAGTTTATTTTTGTAAATGATTGCACCTCGGACAGAAGTATGGAGATATTGCAGAGTATTATTGATAAATATCCTCAACATCGGGACAATATAAAAATACTTCAGCACGAAAACAATATGGGGCTTGCCGCTACCCGAACCAGCGGGGTGATGGCTGCAAGCGGCGAATACATAATTCATTGCGACAGCGATGACTGGTTGGAACCGAATGCCTGCTCGGAAATGTATATTACGGCAAAAGAATCCAATGCGGATATTGTTTGGTGTGATTTTTATCTTTATCACAACGGAGAAAACCAATACGTAAATGAAAAGGTGGAAAATAACAATGTGGCGGTTCTCAAGGCAATGCTCTCTACGCGTATCTGGTGGAGTTTATGCACAAAGATTTACAACAGGGAATTCTATCTTTCTCATTTGGACGCCAATTCGGTTCATAGAAACGGCGGCGAAGATATGCTGAATATGAAACTTTTTTATTGGGCTAAAAACGTAAAACATATTCCCCACGCTTATTATCATTACGACATCTCCAATCAGTTCTCAATGACTAACAGGCTGGATAAGAAGAAAATCCAATCATATATTGATGCTGTTCGGGATGTGGAGGAGTTTTTTAAGGAGAAGCCTGATTACGATATTTATGCGGTGGAAATCAATCATTTGAAAGCGTGGCTTAAGTATCTTTTTCTGTACGGCTTTACAACTCGAAAGGACTTACGCCGGTGGTGCGATTTGTTCCGCGAATGCAATCCGTATATGTATCGGCAGCCGAATACCTCTACCGTTCAGCGTTTTATCGCCTGCATGACCCTTTGGCATCTTTTTATAATTGTGATATGGCGAAATAAATATGTGGCGTACGTCCATAGACGTAAAAATACCGTCCGCCATGACGATAAGGAAGTCCCTCAGAGATTTGGGGAAGTCCCCGAGAGTTTGGGGGAAGTCCCCGAGAGATTTGGGGAAGTCCCCGAGAGTTTTGGGGAAGTCCCCGAGAGTTTGGGGGAAGTCCCCGAGAGATTTGGGGAAGTCCCCGAGAATTTGGGGGAAGTTAATTTCCCGAAAATATCCGTTATTATTCCGGTGTATAATGTTGAAAAATATATTGGAAGGTGTGTCGAAAGTCTTTTTAATCAAACCCTTGACGATATAGAGTACATCTTTGTCAATGATGCCACCCCCGATGGAAGTATGGACATATTGCAGAGTATTATTGAACGCTATCCCCAAAGGAAAGCCTTCGTTAAGATATTTAATAATGCATCCAATCGCAAACTTTATCAAACTCGTCAGGTTGGGTTGGCAGCGGCTACGGGTGTGTACGTTATGCACGTTGATAGTGATGACTGGTTGGAACTTGATGCCTGTGAAAAAATGTACGCTAAGGCAAAGGAAACCAATGCGGATATTGTCTGGTGTGATTTTTACAATAACAATACCGACGGTAACTTCATTACAAAACAGCGAGAACCCGAAATTCCGTTTGAAATAATTCATCTGATGTTGGCTACACGAATGCGTTGGAATGTTTGGGCAAAACTTGTCCGCCGCAGCCTCTACGACAATTCGGATATGGCTATGAATGCCGATTGTACCAACTTCGGCGAGGATATGGTAACTATCAAACTTTTTTATTATGCAAAACGAGTAGTGTATGTCCCGGAGGCTCTTTATCATTACGACATCAGCGGCGAGAATTCCATTACCAAACAAATCCTACCCCTTAATAAGATATACGAATGCCTCAATTCCGTAATAAATATAGATAATTTTTTTTCCAAAAAGGCAGAGCATAAACTTTTTGAGGAAGATATTATGATAATGAAACTCTCTTTCAAAAGCCGTTTTCTCGTTTCTAATACAAATAGACATATTATTCGGGAATTAAGTGCCTTATTTCCGGAAACCAATGATTATATTCTTTCCGTTAAGAACTACAGCAGCAAATTGAAACTCATTAATTTCCTTGCTAAATATCACGGAACATATGCTATTATCATTATCAATTTTGTTATACGCACCTTCCGCAAACTGAAACACAGTTAGAGAATGAAAAAATTCTTCCGTAAAACGGTATTGGTCTTTTTGGTATTTTGTCTGTTATATCCGATAATATTAAGGTTATTGCCGACAATGGCATTAAGAAATATAATTGGTCCTGTCGGCTTTGTTATTTTAGTGATAGTTTTGCGAAAGACGTTTATTATCACCGACGCAATTCAAAAGATGTTGGTAATGGTGTTTCTCCTTGCTTTCCTTGCGCTTATTACGAATACTTTTCATGGGACTATGTGGGAAACATATTTTATATATTTACCATTGTCGGTTATATTACTTCTTATTTACAGTTATGTGGTTGCCTATTGTTTGAAAAAGTATTATGGAGTGTTTGATTTTGACTTGATTTCGAGATACATTGTTTATGGAGTGTGTTTGCAATGTATTATTTCGGTCGTGATGTATATTTCGCCGGATATAAAAGATTTGTTGCTGAATAAAATTACAATCTCGGAATATAAAGATTCTTTTGCAAGAGTAGGAAATCAACGTTTGATAGGATTGGGTTCGCAGTATTTTGGACTTGGAGTGGTAAATTCTTTTGCTTTACTCTTTGTGGCGGAGAGATTCAAAGACCCGACAAATACTAAAGCCCGAAATATACGATTGATACTTATATTTTCTTTTATTACTATTGTCGGAGCAATGATGGCAAGAACGACATTGGTGGGAACGGCTATTTCTTTTGTGATGTTGGGAATTCATTTTCAGAAATACCTAAAAAAGATATTAAAGTATTTTATATACGGAGCAATCTTTGCTGCCATAATTATTGTTGTCTTGCCTCCAAATATAAGAAATCAGTTATCCGTTCCTTTTGAATTTGCATTTGAAATGGTTTATTCTTATCAAGATACGGGAGAATTCAATACAAAATCATCCGATGACCTAATTGATCAGTTGGCAAACAGCATTCCAAAGAAAGCAGGTACGTGGTTTATAGGAGATGGACTTTGGTCTGCTGACGATACGGGAGCATATTACGGTTCGGATGTTGGGTATTATCGGTTGCTTTATTACTTTGGGCTTTTTGGAACTCTTGTTTATATTTATTATCAAAGTCAGGCAATGTGGCAGGCGAACATTAGAACCAAAAGAAAGCATCAGTTATTTTTCATTTTTGCCATTGTGATTTTTCTTATTTTGAATTTGAAGGCATTTGTTGAAGTAATAGCAATATTCTCATTATTTTTCTTTGCGGAAGAACCGGATGCTATTACAGAGGATACAAAACAGAGCGAAATCTCATTAAAGAAATAGATATGAAAAAAATAGCCTTTTTAATGCCTTATGCAGGCAAAAGACCTGTCGGTGGCTTCAAGGTTGTTTACGAATATGCAAACAGACTTGTTAAGGACAATTATGACGTATCGGTTATTTACCCTGCGTCATTGTTGTTTAAGGAACGTTCATTAGGAATTAAACTACGCAGTCTCATACGATTTGTTTACTATATTTTAACAGGAGATTACAAATGCAAATCGTGGTTTGTATTGGATAACAGAGTGAAGGAAAAGATTGTATGGTGTTTGTCGGAACGTTTTGTGCCGAAGGCAGATATTTTTATCTGTACTGCCGTTGAGACTTCCGAATATCTTGCCCGTTATAAAAACGTTCCGTACAGCAATAAATTCTATTTGATTCAGCACTTTGAGGCATGGTTTTTCAGTGAGCAAAGAGTAAATAATTCATATCATCTTCCGTTGCGAAAGATTGTTATTGCAGAATGGTTAGAGGACATTGTCAAATCGGCAGGGGAGGATTGCACTTTAATACATAACGGTTTTGATTTCAACTTCTTTACTCAAACCATTCCGCCTTCACGAAAAGACAAATACAGAGTTGCTATGCTTTATCACATTCTTGAATGGAAAGGGTGCGATGATGCTTTTAAGGCATTGGACCTTGTGAAAGCAAAACACCCTGCACTTTGTGTAAATATATTTGGCTTTCCTCGCCGTCCAAAAACTTTACCCGACTGGTACGATTACTATCAGATGCCGGACAAGTCAACCCTTGTTCGTATTTATAATGAATCGGCTATTTTTATTTCTGCTTCTCATGGCGAAGGTTTTTCTTTAACGCCGCCGGAAGCAATGATGTGCGGTTTGGCATTGGCAGTTACCGACATAGGAGGCTTTACTGTGGTCTGCAAACAGGATAAAACGGCATTGTTAAGTCCCGTTCATTGTCCCGAACTGCTGGCTGCAAATATCAATAAACTGATTGAAGATGACGCATTACGTATTCGTCTTGCGGAAACGGCTCATACGTTTATCCAGTCCTTTACTTGGGAAAATGCTTATCAAAAGTTCCTTATGCTGATAAAGGATACGAAATAAAATGAATCAAATAATTATAGATTGTAGGTAAGGAAAAAATTATTACTTTTGCGAAGTCATAAAATAGAATTATATGCTTTACAACGAAAAAGAATTTATTACAGCTATTGAAGAGTCTTTTAAGATGTATAAATTGTATGGAGCAAGAAGTACTCAAAAACTGAAGCCTCTTCATTTATATGTTGCAAAAATGATGTCTGAAATTTGGGGAAAAGATTTTGACATCCATTGCATTGGTGAAAATAATCACGAGTTGAATGTTGAAGGGAAATATTATCCCAAAGATATTGATATAACTGTTACTGATAATGGGAAACCTGTTTTCTGTTTGGGAATAAAGTTTGTAACCTCTAATTACAAACAAAATGCAAATAATTATTTTGAAAATATGATGGGTGAAACGGCAAATATACAAGCATTAGGAAATTTGCCTTATGCCCAACTCATTGTTTTGCGACACAAAATATTAAAATTTACAGCATAATGAATATAGAATTTAATGAAAAGGAAATAAAGAAGTTAAAGCAACTTATATCAAATTTCAATTTTTTTTATGAGAATGAAAACGATGTGTGGAATTTTGCAGATTTAGAAGACCAACGACAACTTGCTTGTGAAATAGTAAAAATACTAATTAATAAAATTTGATATTATGCCAAAATTATTTTCAAGTTCAAATAAGAAATTTTTGAAGCAAGTAGAAAAACCAGAAAAAGACTTGAATAAGTTCATTTGTGATAATTGGAAAGATTTATTTTCAAATTATATATTTATAGCAAGTGAGTTTCCATTAAAAGGAAATGTAAGAAGTTTAGGCAATAATGGACGAATAGATATTTTAGGATACAATCCCGAAACTAAAAAGTTTATAATCTTTGAATTAAAAAAAGATTATGATAAAAACATTACAGACCAATCAGCTGATTATAGAGATTACATTCAAGATAATTTTTCGGACGTTTATTTGCATTCAACACAAAAATATGAAATTGTATTGCCTAAATTCACAGAAATAAATCAAGATAAAGTAGAGATAATTTTGATAGCAAAGCGATTTAGTTTAACACAATTAGAGAGAGTGAAGAAAGTCAAGGATAATAACATAACTTTGATAAAATACTTTTGGTTTGAAGACGACTTAATTTTCATTGATTATATAAATAATGACCCTGACGATATAAAAATAGAAACTACCAATACCAAAAAGATAAACGAAATAAAGAACATTATCACACAAGACCCAGAAATGTATGAGATAGAACAATTTTTTGGAAAATATACGGCGAGTAAAGAAGTATTTTTTTTATTATTTAAATACATAAAAACAACAGGCAATGTGGAATTGGATTTTAAGCAAACAAAAATTGCAGTAAAAACAGCAAATACAACCTTTTCTATAATTAGAAAAGGAGGGCAGGGAACAAGAAAATCTGTTTTACAAGTAAACACAAACATTGATATTTGTTCTTTGTCTGATAAAATACAGATTGATGATAGAATAAGAGGAGAAGGACAAAAAATGAAAGGAAGTTTGGGATTAGAACGATATGAAGTGTTTTTTCGTGATAGGGAAGAAATTCAAATATTTTGGGATTTTATTAAGACTAAATTATAAAGATTATCTTTTTTCCCTATTAATGATAAGCCGAATTTTATATATTATAAAAATCCTGAAGCTACATTTTATTCAGGCTATTGCATTAAATTCAAAGGGAGAGTAGAGAATTTATTATCGCAATTAAACTCAGAAAGAATGGAGAAGTTTATTGCTATATCAAGTCGTGATTTTCGTGGAGGTTGGAAGGCTTATAACAAAAAGATAATAGAAAATTTTGAAGTCATATTTTGATATATTTATATAAAGATATGAACAAATGAGGTCTCAAATAAAGAAAATCATTGATTTAAGACAAAATAAGTGAAATAAGTATATTTACAAACAAAGTTCCTTATGCTGATAAAGGATACAAAATAACATTTTTAAGTGTTTTAATTTCAGTATCTTTGACAATGCAAAATTAAAACTTGATTATAGATTACTAAAATCAAATTCCAGCGTTCTATAATTTGATTTTAGCACGCTGGAATTTGATTATAAAATTTTATAATCAAATCTTATTTTTATCAAACGAAATATTGACTTTGCCGTACTTGGATTTTTGCTTACAATACTTGACTTTTGGACATTCAAACAGAAAAAAATATGAATAAATATCTTGCTCTGCTACGTGGAATAAATGTAGGAGGAAATCACATCATAAAAATGCAGGACTTAAAAACTGCTTTTGAAAGTCCGGGCTTTGTTGATGTGCAGACGTATATTCAAAGCTAAAATGTGATTTTTACTTCGCAATTTGCAGATAAACAAATAATTGAGCAAATGATAGAAAAGGCTCTTTTTATGCAGTTTTCAATGAAGATAAATGTTATTGTTGTGAGTTTTGAAGAATTGAATAATGTTGTGGAGCATAAACCGAAAAGTTTTGGAGAGGATAAAACGAAGTTCAAATATGATGTCTGGTTTTTGAAATCACCGCTTACAAGTCAGGAAGTTACATCAAATATTCGGTTAAAGGAAAGTGTTGATTTTGTTTTTGCAGGTGATGGCGTGGTATATTCAAGCAGGCTTATAGAAAGGGCTTCACAGAGTTACATGTCCGAATTGAGCCGGACGCAATACTATAAAAATCTTACAATACGCAACTGGAATACAACAAAACGACTTTTGGAAATAATGCAAATAAAATAAAAAAGAGCAGTATAATGCAATACTGCTCCCAATGTGCGTAATTAAGGTATAAATCAGTTATTTAATGCTTGTACAACAAGAGATGCAAGTCTTGCTGCTTCGTTTTCATCCTTGGCTGTGAAGAGATTGTTGTCTGTAATAATGTCCTTGTCTGTCGCAACAACATTTTGTACAAGTTTTTTAGCCAAAGGATGTAACGCAACACGTTTTCCATACAAGGCTTTAATGTTGTCAAACAGCAGAGCAGCAGCACAATGACCCGCAATTAACTTTCTCTTGTCCGCAAACGCATTTATGACCTTTAACAACGCTTGATTGTAACTTTGATTTACATTTTCAGCAAATTTTGGCATAGCATTACCGCATGCAAAAACTAATGCGTCAAACTCATCGGTCTTTCCAATCAATTCATTTACAACATAATCGGTTTCAAGTTTGATACCGCTGTTGGTTTTAACAGTTTTCCTTTCTGCAACTGCGAAAGTTTTAAATTGAATGTTGTTTTCAAAGAAATGTTCCAAATAAGAGAACAATCCCAATCCATTTACAGGATTCACAACCATTACTGCAACTTTTTTGTTCATAGTAATAAAAATTTAAATTTAATAATAAATAAACTGTAAGCCTTTTGATGCTTATTTTTGTAATGCAAAAGTAGAACGATTTATTTATATAACAATCATATAATCAGGATAAAATCACTAACATTGCTGTTAGAATTATTGACAATCAACATTTCAATTTTATGAAAAAAGAGAAGAATTTTTGCCCAATAAGAAATATTTTAGACAGATTTGGAGACAAATGGTCAATTATTGTGCTTATGGAATTGGAATCTCATAATAGTTTGCGTTATAACGATTTATGGAGAATGATACCTGATATTTCCGAACGTATGCTTGCCATTACGCTTCGCAAACTTGAAGCTGACAACCTTATACATCGTAAGGAATACTTGCAAGTTCCACCACGAGTAGAATATAGCCTTACTCCAATTGGTTTATCACTTATTCCGCATATCAAAAATTTGGTCAAGTGGGCATTAGATAACGGAGTAATCATTATGGAATCACGAGAAAATTACATAAAGGATAATAAAAATAAACATCTAAAGTAATAAAATCGAAATTGATTGAGTAAATAAAAAATTTTTATGAAAGAAGTTCATAAATACTTGCTTTTGAACGAATAATATATTATGAATTATATTAACTGTAACTTAAAATTTAAGAAACTATGCCACAGATAGATATTTTATTGGCAACCTATAATGGAGAGAAATATCTTGACCAGCAAATAGAATCTATTGTTAAGCAAACTTTTTGTGATTGGAATTTGATTATTCACGATGACGGAAGCAATGACCGTACAGTAGAAATTATCTATAAATGGAAAGCGATTGACGGAAGAATAAAATTTATTGAAGATGATGTTGTATCTGGTTCTGCTGCAGCGAATTTTATGCACTTGTTGAAATTTTCGCAAAGTCCGTTTGTTATGTTCTGCGATCAGGATGATGTTTGGTTAGAGGATAAAATTCAAAAAATGTATGATGTTATTTGCGAAAAGGATAATACAAAACCACAAGTTGTATATGCCAATGCTTACATTTGGAATGCAAACGGAACAATAACAGGGACTATTCCATTTTGGAAACCAAAGCGTTTGCAGGATACGTTGTTTCTAAACGGCGGTATTCACGGCTGCGTTTCTTTGTTTAATCACAGGCTTTTGGAGTTAATGCTTGTTCAAAGTAAAAATCAGGCAATGCACGACCATATATTGATACTGCTTGGTTTATGTTTTGGACAAATAACCTATATGAATGAGATATTGGTTAAATTTCGCCGTCATCAAACAGCCGTTACTAATGGCACGGAACAGCGTAAGGGTAGATTAGCAAGTTTATTAAATAAATCAAATCTTTCTGTCATAGATAAAAAGCATTATGAGGCGGTGCGAATCTTTTACGAAAATAAAACAAATGTTTTCACTGACAATCAAAAACATTTGATAGAAGTATATTTGAAAATGCCGTCATTAAATCTCATAGGGAAATTATTTTTTGTAATTAAATACGCTTTTACATTGGGAGGCTCTCGCTTGGAATTGATTATGAAAATTTTATCACGCAAATATATAAACAGATAAATAAATATATTATGAACAAAAAGACCATAGTCATATCGGCAGTTAATTTTTCTGCAAGGGTAGGGGGGGCTTACTCCGTTTTACGAGAATGTTTGGAATATCTTTCGGGTAGTTCACTGACAGAAAAGTACAGAATTGTTATAATTGCAGGTTCAAAAGACGTTTGCCCTTATAAAGATATTGAATGTTTGGAGTTTCCAAAATCAAAAAAACAGTGGATTTATCGTATGTACTATGAATATGTTTATTTCCGAAAACTTTCCAAGCAGTTCAATCCTTATCTGTGGTTGTCTTTACATGATATGACTCCAAATGTAATTGCTGAACGTCAGGCTGTTTATATGCATAATACATCGGTGTTTTATTCATGGAAATGGAAAGATTTTTCTCTTGACCGCAAGGTATTTTTATTCGCTATTTTCTATAAATATATCTATCATATCAACATTCATCGCAATCGTTTTTTGATTGTTCAACAGGATTGGATACGAAAAGAGTTTTCTCGTATGTTCAACGTCTCAAAGAAAAAAATAATTGTTGCATATCCAACGAATAAAACATTAAATATGAAGGTAAAAAGTGTGAAAACGGATGATATTTGTCGTTTCTTTTATCCTTCCGTTCCAAGAATTTTTAAGAATTTTGAGGTTATTTGTGAAGCAGTAAAAATTCTAAATTCAATGAATGTTAATAATTTTGAAGTTACATTGACTTTGAACGGACAGATGACGGACAGATATTCAAAAATGATTTTTCATAAATATAGTGATGTTAAACATATAAATTTCGTTGGATTGTTGTTGCAGGAGGAAGTTTTTGAGCAGTATTCAAAGACAGACTGTTTGATTTTCCCGTCAAAAAGTGAAACGTGGGGCTTGCCGATTTCCGAATTTGCCAAGTATGAAAAACCGATGTTGCTTGCCGATCTCGCTTATGCTCATACGGCGGCTACGGGTTGCGACAAAGTTTCATTCTTTGCGATTGATGATTCTCCGGGCTTGGCAAATAAAATGTTGAAAATAATAAGTGGTGATTTATCTGCTTTGAAAGCCGTTCCGCAGCAATCAACCGAACAACCTTTTACTCAATCATGGGAGGAATTGTTTGATGTTCTTTTGAATAATTAGAAAAAAGACTTTTATGTATAAATAATACTTTCCTTTTTTGCATTATTGGAATGTCCCAATAACATTTCGGGACATCCCGATAACATTCTGGGACGTCCCGAAAACATTTTGGGACATCCCGAAAACTCTTCGGGACGTCCCGATAACATTCTGGGACATCCCGAAAACATTTTGAGACATTCCGAAAACTCTTTGAAATGTATTGAAAATCAAAAAAAACGTTTAATCCATAGTAAAAATATACATATTGATAAAAAAATAAATTAAAAAAGATTCAAGACAATTCAAGAAGAAATGCTACTTTTGCAAACTAAAAAAATATCTCTTATGGATAAATCATTCTTTTTAATAATACTTTTATTACTTGCATCGCAAGTTACCTTTGCTCAACCGCCTCACCCCAGTGGTGGCTCTAATCCTACAAATAATACGGGCAGACCGATAAGAAGTGTAAATGAACCGGTTGAAACACCGGTCGCAACTACTACAACATTGTTGTTGGTTGTTGCAGGTGGTTACGGATTGTATAAAATTAACAAACAAAGAATCAAAAAATGAATAAATGGACAGAATGCAATGATAATACTTGTAAGAATTATAGTCTTATTAGTGCTTTGACTCTGATAAATTATTTGTATAACATTAAAATAAAAACGGGATGAAAGTAATAAAAAAAACAATGGCGTGTGCAAAAAATTGCAACATAATGGTGCGAGTAACCATTCAAAAAAAACGAGTTAGTAACCGAACAACGAGAAAAATAAGTGGAAATTTTTTGAGAAAGGTTAGTCTTTTTGTTTGTTTGCTAATTAGTTTGTCAACTATACCTGTTTTGTGTCAAAATGACTCAACAATCTGCAAAACTTGGTATAAAGGCGAAGAAGGATGGCGGTGCTGCGATGATATACTTCTTAAAGGGAAAGTCCGCTCTTTTAATAATGGGTATGATAATATATTATTTAATGAATATGGAAAAATCATAGAAAATCGTATAGATGTAGAAGATGGTCTATTTCTGTATCAATATGATGATGACAACAATTTGAAAACTGAAATTGTATCTTGGAACCCAGTAGACATTAGTACAACAACCTATGACTATGAAAATGGCAAACTAATGAAAGAAAATAGTTCTGTTTGGGGTGAAAAATTTTACGAATACGATGATAAAGGACAGTTGATTAAAGAATATGGTGAGCATTATGAAGGATGTACATATGCAAAATATAATGAATTTAGTTCTAAAACAGCTACTTTCTACAAAAATATATACAAATATGATAAAGGAAAAATAACAGATGAATACAGATACTATAGAGGTAATACTCTTATTGATTATTCATTTTGTGTTTGTGTAAAACATATACACTATGTGTATGACGAAGATAAAAAATTGATAGCAGAAAGTAGATATGGTGATGATAATTATTATTCTGGGATGTATGATTATGAGATGATACTATATAAATATAATAACAAGAAATTAATTGAAAAACAGATAAAAAACATAGATTATCTCGGTATATATTCTAAAACGATTATAAAATATAATGAACAGGGAGATGTGTTTGAATCAACAAAATATGACGATAACGGAAAAGTAATTGAGCAAGAAACTTATGTGTATAAATACGATAAAATGGGGAATTGGATAGAAAGAAAGGATAACAACGGACATGTAGCCGAACGAATGATAGAATATTATGAATAAAGTAATTAAAATTCAGTCATACTTTTCTCCGTGTGGAGAGATGTTGCTTGGTTCTTATGAAGGCAAACTTTGTTTGTGTGACTGGCAGAAAGGAAAACGCCATCACCTTGTTAATAAAAGGCTTTGTGAAGGCTTGCAGGCAAATATTGAAACAGGAGAATCCGATGTTATAAATGAAGCAATCAACCGGTTAAATGAATATTTTGCAAGTAAAAGAACACAATTTAATATGCCGTTACTTTTCGTTGGAACAGACTTTCAAAAATCGGTGTGGAACGAATTGTTAAAAATACCTTTTGGCGTAACGTGGTCTTATGCAGAACTTTCTCGTAGAATAAACAATCCAAAAGCCGTTCGTGCGGTGGCAAATGCGAATGGTGCAAATGCTATTTCTATTTTTGTTCCTTGTCATCGGGTTATCGGGAGTAATAATCTGTTAACGGGTTATGGCGGAGGGCTTGCAGCAAAGGAATTTCTGCTTAATTTGGAAAAGAAAATAGTTTCGGTATAAAATAAATTCAAATATCAGAGTCATAACGTTACTTTATATCTCTTTCTAATTGGTAAAAAAGTTGTACTTTTGCACATTCTAAAACGATAAAAAAGTATAAGAATATGAATAAATATCTTTTAGCCCCGTCATTACTCAGTTGTGATTTTGCCAACCTTGAAAGCGAAATAACAATGTTAAACAATTCACTTGCCGATTGGCTGCATTTGGATATTATGGATGGCGTTTTCGTACCCAATATCACTTTTGGACAACCGATAGTGAAACAAATAAAAAAATATTCACAAAAACCGCTTGATGTACATCTTATGATTGTTGAACCTGATCGCTATTTTGACGATTTCAAACAGTGTGGGGCAGATATTTTAACAGTTCATTATGAGACTTGTACGCACTTAAATCGCAGTATAACAAAAATTAAAGAATTGGGAATGAAGGCAGGCGTTGTTTTAAACCCGCATACGTCGGTTGATTTGCTGGAAAACATTATTGAATACTGTGATATGATATTGATAATGAGCGTTAATCCCGGCTTTGGAGGACAAAAATTTATTTCAAACTCTCTTTTCAAAATTGCGAAACTGCGAGATATGATTGACAGACGTAGTTCCAAATGTTTGATAGAAGTAGATGGTGGAGTGAGTCTTGATAATTACAGACAGATACTTGATGCCGGGGCAGATGTGCTTGTGGCTGGTAATGCGATATTCGCAACCGATAATTCGTTACAAACGATAGAAAGATTTAAAACAGAACTAATATAAATAATATCAAAATATGCAAGTAAATAACAGAAAATTGATGTTTCCAAACGTTGCAGATGAACAATGGAATGACTGGAAATGGCAGGTGAAAAACCGAATAGAAACTTTGGAAGAGTTAAAAAAATATATCAAACTTACTCCCGCTGAAGAGGAAGGGGTTGCCAAAAGTTTGAAAACGCTTCGTATGGCAATAACTCCTTATTATATGTCACTCATTGACCTGAATAATCCAAATTGTCCCGTTCGCCGTCAGGCTATACCAACGGCTAACGAATTGCATCAGGCAGAAGCCGATTTGCTTGACCCTTTACACGAAGACGAAGACTCTCCCGTACCCGGTCTTACGCACAGATACCCGGACAGAGTACTGTTTTTGATTACGGATATGTGCAGTATGTATTGTCGTCATTGCACTCGGCGGCGTTTTGCAGGACAAAACGACTGCGAAAGCCCTTCCGAACGTATTCAAAAAGCCATTGATTACATAGCACGCACGCCTCAGGTACGTGATGTACTGCTTTCGGGCGGTGATGCGTTGATGGTGAGCGACAAAATGCTGGAATCAATCATTCAGCGGTTGAGAGCAATTCCTCATGTTGAGATTATACGTATCGGAAGTCGTGTTCCTGTGGTTTGTCCTCAACGAATAACGGACGATTTGTGCAATATGTTGAAGCAATATCACCCGATATGGCTCAATACTCACTTTAACCATCCTAACGAATTGACTCCCGAAGCACGTGAAGCCTGTGCAAAACTTGCAAATGCGGGTGTGCCTCTGGGAAATCAAAGTGTGCTGTTGCGAGGAGTTAATGATGATGTGCGGGTTATGAGAAAACTTGTTCACGAACTTGTTAAGGCTCGCGTGAGACCTTATTATATTTATCAGTGCGACCTTTCTATGGGGCTGGAACACTTCCGTACGCCGGTGTCAAAGGGGATTGAAATCATAGAAAACCTTCGCGGTCATACCTCCGGCTATGCCGTTCCAACCTTCGTTGTTGATGCTCCGGGCGGAGGCGGTAAAACTCCGGTGATGCCTCAATACGTTATCTCTCAATCGCCTGACAGGGTGGTGTTACGTAATTTTGAGGGAGTCATCACAACTTATACCGAACCCAAAGGCTATACGGAAGGAATATGTGATGTAGATTTTTTAACGAAAGAGGACAATCCGGCAACGGAAGGCGTTGCTTCCTTACTGCACGGCGACAGATTGGCATTGGAGCCTTCCAAACTTGCACGGCACGAGAGAGTTAAAAAATAAAAGAACGGTCAATCCGACGGTCAAAACCCTAAAAGCAATCATAAACGGTTGCTTTTTTTTGTGCCTCAAAGCCCGTCGTGTCAGGGATATGCTGTTTGCCTGCAACGACTGCCGATTTATCATACCGCACGACGCCTTTTGTCAAAATGATACTTACAGATAATTCTCATTGTCTTACATATTCATATCCTCAAAGGGCGATTTTTTGCCTTTTGTAAGTGATTGATTATCAAAACTCCCACAGTTGTCAAAATTATCGCCGTACTTTTTAAAATTATCGCCGTACTTATTTTAAA
>JAISTG010000109.1 GCA_031272705.1 Bacteroidales bacterium
AACCCTATGTTTATAAACTGCTTTTGCCCCTCAATTTCTATTTGCTTTTTTATTACTTTACTTCTTAAATCACTGTTAAGAGCATCTTTTATTGCGTTTTTACGTATGTTCAACTCTGCTATTTTTCTACCTTCTTCTCCTGCATATTTAAGCCAGGACGCCTCGTTGGTAAAAATCTTTCCTGTTATTGCGGGGTTGCCTTCCAGTCCTTTTGATGGCGGCACTATTTTATCCGGGAGGTTTGTAACAGGCTTTGCTGTGGCTATCCAGTCGCACTTGCAGTTCCATAGGTTACCCGGAAAGTTCTCCTGCCAAAACGTATCATCAACAGGACGCACAACGTAGTAATAAGGTATGTGAGCCTCACGTGGATGGAGAGCGGAGGACGGCAGCCATTCTATATTCGGCATCGTGTCTTTGTGCTGCAAAAAGTAAGCGAACTGCTTACCCGACCTTGCTTTGTTTATCACCGAAGCGTATTCCGTATTGAGATATGAGTTCATTTTTTGCACGATAGCCTTCTGTTCTTTCAGGTCCGCAGTGCTGTTAATAAGTTCTGTGGCTACCTGTGCTTTACATTCGGCAAAGATATGTACGTTCGCCGTCAGGCGTTGCTGAATATCAAAGTATTTGTCTCCCGGATTAGGCGAACGATAAACGTTGTCTATAGCCTGTGTCAGCCTTTTGGAGTACTTTTGATATAGTTCCTGTTGTGAAGGCGGCTGCCATTGTTTTGCAGCAGTTGGTATCCCCTCTATTTGTAGAGGGGTTTGGCGAAAAAATCTTTTAAGAGGGCTTTTACATTGGTATTGGCTGGTTCTGTCGCCGGCTGCGGTATCATAGTCTTTTTTAATTCCTCATAGTTTTCTGGCTTAGGTATATCAAATTCTTCATAAAATATGTTATCTCCGACAGGAACAATGCGAGCAATGCCGCTCAAAACTTCGTATTTTGTTTTCAATGCGTTCCAGTCCTGTGCCTCACTTTCAAACCATATCTCGCCACCTTGCACGTTAAATCCGAACCTTTTAAGTATGGCTTTGAACTGCCCATTAAGGATTGAGAGGATAAGCCTTTGGTCTGATTGTATCTTTTGACGCTCTACCTCTAAATGTATCTGCCCGAGTGATTGCGATCCTACGGAACCCTGCTCGGTAGTCAGCGTATTGCCAACTATAGTCTTTGAAATTGATGCATTACAAAAATCCGCTAAATTTTTGAATATGCTACCGTCCGATGCGTTGTTGCCATCAACAAGGTTAAGTTCTGAGTTTTTTGGGTGAGCGATGGTTTTTTTGCCTCCGCCTGTTTGGAGGAGAGTTACCATCTTATTTATTGTTTCTTGGTCATAATCATCATACGTTATCTCTGCAAGCGGCATACCAAAGACTTCGGCGAACTCGCTCCAGTCGCTCACGTTACCTGTTTTGAGAATGACATACTTTGCAGCCTTAAAGAACAGCCCTTTGTCTTTTGCATCGCCAACCCACAACATATAATTTGATAGCGGCGGTTCCTTAAAAAGAAAGTCTTTTGTTGCTTGGTTTTGGTCTTTGGATACGCATTCAAAACCTATTTCAGGGTGAACGTGTTTTCTATTTATTAGATTAAAATCAATAGAATATTGCTCAAATTCTTCATTGTAGTATATATTATGAATTTGTATTAACGAATAGCCATATGCGACGGCGTTATGAATTTCTTTTACTAGCAAATTCATATCCGGTGAATTTAAAAGTTTGTTCAGTTCTTCGTCGTCTTTGCCGTCTTTTTTGAACAATAGGTTTTTGTTAAGAATAGAGTCCCGTCTCTTCCCCCAGGTAGCCTCTATCTGTTCGTCTAATTCCACAAAATCTAACAGGTCATATAGTTTAACTCTGTTTGGATTGGTAAGGCTGTTAAAAGCATCCAACGCTTCCTTCCAAGTCTTCAGTTCCATCGTTGGACGGCGAACTTGCGTGATGTTTATATTTGTAGTTTTTACCGTTGTTTCCTTGCCTTTCGTTATTTTTGCCATTTTAATCTCCGTTATTTCGTTTAGTATTTGACTCGCCTATTACTATATATGAGCCTCCGCCTGTGTCTGTCTCATTGACTTCCAAGCCTGCTAAGTCTGCTTTTTTATTATACACCTGTTCCAAAAATCTGCGCGCATCTTCATAACGAAGGCGACGTGTATCGTTCATTTGAGACGGATGTGCAATAGTGTAGATATTGTATAAGGCTATGTCTCTTATGATTTTAACGAGATAGGCGTTGCGGTTTTCACCTGTTTTTGCATATTCGCTATCCATATTATACCGTCGGGCGAGGAATGATTTGGCTTCGCCCATTGCGTCCTCTATTGCTCGCAGAGCATTAGCCTCGTGTCGTTGCAATACAAGCAAATCTTCTTCGTAAGCACCATTAATCAAATCTGCATATTCCAAATACATAATCTATCCTTTTAATTTCCGTTTAATAATTATTGCAACGCCGATTAAAATCACCGCTGCTGCAAGTATTTTACCCAGAACTATCCAGAAGTTCTGCATTGATGTAAGTTGCTTCTCAACGTATTCAGTCTTATATCTGTCTATGCTGTCGTACATAATCAGCGTGTCGTGCCTGTCTCGCCACATAATCAGCGTGTCATAATGATTTTTTTCCATAATTATTGTGTCGCCGTTTATGTAAATAAGCCTGTCGTTATAGATTGTATGCAATAAGCTGTCGTGCTTCACGCTCACGTTCTGCTCGCTGTGCGTACTGTTGTCCGTCTGCGATGTAGATTGTTTAACTGACCGGCAACCACAAATAATAATAGATATTGTGAATAATATAACTAAATATTTATTTCTGCTCATTTTTCATAAAGATATTAAGTTTTTTAGTCAGGCAATCTACCTTCTTTTCCAAAGCATCAATCTTCGTAAGAAGTTCAGTTCTCTCGCTCATTAATTTGATGTTTTTATTCTGCTCTGAAAGATATTTATCCACAATTTCTCTATTTTGAGACATAAGCGAAGTTATTTGCTCTACCATTGCTCCGATATTCTGTATGTCGCTATTCTCGGCTTCTGCCTTAGCCTTGCGGCGATTATAACGCAGCGACACAAGCGTTGCCACGCCTCCACCTACAACAAAACCCATTATATCTCTTAATATATCTATCATATCCATTTTATCTAATTCTTAATTCTTGTTTCCGATTGATTCCAAATTTGTAAGACACATGAACCCACGCAGGCTGCTGGTCGTTGCCTTTTTCCCAAATTAGTTGGTCATATTTTCCCAGTCTTTTTATCGTTGTGTAGAGTTTAGCGTTATCGTTGCATACTAGGTCTGCTGCTTCGCCTCTACAGTGCTGCGAGGTAACAACACCGCCTACCTTCTTATTGACCTCTTGCGTGCGGAACCCGGACGTTACCGTTATCGGCATTCCCAGTGCCTCACGCACAGGGTCTAATACCTCGTTTATGAGGTATTCAAGCCTTTGCAACTCTATCTCATTCGGCTCATTTTTTAAGCCTGTGTTCGTTTTTGTCAGTTCTTTTATTGTGAAGTATTTCATATTATTATTATTGAATTACGTTACTTACTATGCCTTTCCATGTTACTCCCGTAAGAGTTTTTGAAACCTGAGAAAAGTTTATTCCGTTGTAAGAAACTAATATCTCGTCGTCTTGCATGCATATATATTTTTCGCCGTCCCAAAAAGGAATGAGCCATTTTTTAATCAGCGGCAGCGATACCGTTGTCCAGTTAATCCCATCTGTTGATGTGTAGAAGGTGTTAAACTGGTGGTCGGTTTGCGAAAGCCAAAACCTGTCGCCTGAAAAACCATATATAACGCCTCCGTAATAAAATACAGGCGTATTTTGATATTGCGTTAAGGTACCATCTTCCTCCTCTATTGTGTAATATACGGGATTGTTCCAAGAATTTAGCCATAGCAGCTTTCTGCCGGAAGCAAAGTTGCAGACAATAGGAATGCCATTTATTATCTGCGGCGAAGCAACAACATCGTTTAATGCAAGGTCTGTTAATTCTTTCTGACTATTACCATCGGGTGTGTCAAATCTATATTTTCCCGCAAAATATATAAGGTTTCTGCCTATCAGTGATGAATTATTTTGTGTCCAAATTACGCCGTCTTTTGAATACCCATATATATATCCGCCTGTCGCACAAACTAAATATTTGACGCCTATATCATAATTATCACATAAATTCATAAACTCATTATAAGCAAATCGCCTGTAATTAAATTGCTTTGCTTGCCAAGATACATACGTGGAATTAGCGAGATTTATTACAAACTTATTTTTGAAGCAAAAAACTGCGGACACGCTTTCAGCAGGTATGTTATGCTGCACCTGTTGCCACGTTATTCCGTCAGCTGACTTAATAATTACGACGTTGCCTGCGGTATCATTGCCTACTGCCAAATATATCGGCTCGTTGAATAGAAGTTGGCTATTCAAAAAAGCATTAACTTTTTGCCCGGCTAAAAAAGCCCCTTTTACTTTCTTTCCGTCTATGTAAATTCCTGCCATATTATTACGTGTAAATTGTTAGTATTGTCGGATTTGCACCTGAATACTCATATGCGTCTGCCTCGTTCGTCTGTTCGGTGTTAAGCCCTATTAATTGTTCCGTCTTTGCCAAAGCGTTATTAGCAGCGGTTTTGACCGATTGAAATCCTATCACACGAGCAATGCCGGGAGTATCAAACGTTAATCCGCCGTCATTTGTAGAAGTATCCGCTTGCCCGGACACGATACCTTGAGACACGTTAGTTGCAGCAGACACGTAGGATGAGCCTTTTAGAACCCAGATAAACACAGCAGGATTAGTGTCGGGCGTGTTGCTTAAAGCCCACTCGTCCGTTCCTTTGCCCGGGTCTGTTGCGTCGTAAGTATTTACAACACGAGTTGAATTAAAGATTTCCGATGCCGTGTGCGTTGTGCCGTTTATAACATAAGTGGATTGTGCGGGCGACGATTCATTTAAAGTCCATGTTCCTCCGCTTCCCCATATGTCCTCACAGGCGTAGCGTGTAAGGTCTTCTTGCGTTGGTGTAGCACTGCCGAAGTCTCTACCTGTCAAATAACCTCCTTTACCTTCGCTTGCATCTACCCTGTTTGTAAGCGTAGCGACAGTTGATTGCAATGTAGTTATTAACTCATTTAACATATATGTTACATGTGAGGAAGGAACTGCTTTATCATCATCATCATTTATATTTTGTGAAATTTGATATTTATCTATCTTACTTCCTTCAACATCTAATATCCGCTGCATAAATGGAAATTCAAGCTGCACATTGTTGCTGCCCCCAGTGTTATTGTTTTTTATAGTAAAAGTCAATAACGGATTGTCTAAATTGCTCGTATCTATAGAAATAGAGGTAATGCTTACAGGCAGGTTGGCTTTCGCTATGCTTGCGTTGCTTGTATCTTGTAAATAGTTAAGTATTGCGAGCATTGCGTCTGCAATGCGAACCTTCGTATTGCCGGCAGGGTCCGTCTCAGTTCTCACCTCATTTATCAGAGGTATAATTTCTTCATATGCCATAATTAGAGGTTGTTATAGGTTATGTTTATTGGTACTCGGATTGATTTTGAAACTAAATTTTCGCCACCAGGAATGCGAACATATAATGTGCCATTCTCCTTAACACTTACTTGATAGTAAGCAAAATTATTTATTGCGTTATCATTAATTATTGCTTGCGAAACTGCTTTTGCACCATCATTTGGTGTGAGTAGCATTCCCGATTCAATACCGGGATCGTCAATTAACAAGATTTCATTGTGAGAGCCGCCATCTGTGAGGTCAGCAACGGGTAAGTCAATCACATTAGCTTGCTGATTGTTAGCATCACTAACAAGTTTTACTAAACCTCTAACATTTACTGTGCCTCTATTGTATATAACTACTAAATCAGTAGTTACAGCAATGCTGCCTGTTGATGTAGTAATAGTGCTTGTTGTTGCTATGTTCCATTTTTTACGAATATCTAACAATGACGCTTCTTTGAAGTTACTTGCATTGGCTTCTACAGAATCCGATGGAATATACATTGATGCTGTACGCACTGTATAGACAGGCAAAGTCTCGCCTGTCTGATAGACCCCCATTACAGCAGTCTCGCTGAAATCTATCTTAAATTCGTTCCATTCGTGATTGCCCGGAATAAGTGCAGTTGCAGGAACATACCATATGTCTCCATCGTGCATAATATACCCCCCGAGATACTTTGTGGCTCCGCCTATTTTTTGAACGCCAAAAGGCGATAAAACCACGTCCTCAAAGCCATAGAGCGACCTTGCTATCTGCAAAAAATGCTCTTTTATATGCTGCATAAATTGCAACTCCTGCCCATCGGCAGGAAAGCCTTTGTCTAAATTGTCTAATTTTATATCATTCATAACTTATTGTGTATTTTTTACCTACTAATTTATATTTATCTATTGTTCCTCGTATTTGTTCCTCCTGAGACTCAACACTCGACGGGCAGAATACAATGAAATCAGTATCATACCCTAATTTTCTTTCCTTCCAATAAAATGTGTTTTTGTGGAACCACTGCTTATTGTCTGTTGCACGGAAGTAGAAGTTGCCTCTTACTCGCTCGGCATCGCCGATATGTATCCTTTTTGCTGCAGGATCAAAAAGTTTGTTCAATGCTGCCTCTAATGAGAACACCTGCGGTGTGATGGACATTTCCCATTTCTGCATATCCTTCCAATCAGTGACTGCTTGTAATAGATAGTTAAACATCGTTCCAACGCTAATTAAAAAGGATTTTAATAACGTTTTTCTATTCCTCAACGGAAGACATTCTATCATTAGTTTTCTAAAATCAACTCGCATATGTGTAAGGGATTAAAGTAATAACACTTTCTTCTTCGTTTAAGCTCATATATCCAGAATCAGGAGTATAAACACTAACTATATTTTGCCAGTCGTTAGTGCCGTATTTGCTAGCTGCCGAAAGCACCTCTACGACCTTAACATTAGGCAAAGTCTGCAGCCTGTCTGTTAATGCCATATTTGAATATAATCCGTCAAAAGGCATTGATTGCAAATATTCATTTATCACTTCCTTTATTGTGTCCGCAGTGATTGGCTGCAACGGGTCGTAATGAATAAGCAAATCACACTTAAACTCGTCTGCCTGGCGACTTACTATTTCATAATAAACACCGGCATCCTTAATTCTGTTAATATACGTTTGCAGTCTGTTTAACTCGTCCTGTGTTAATGCCTCTGGGAGATTACTTACTTGCTTTGCTACTTTGATATACAGATACCCTTGCCTCTCAACAAGTGAGCAATACTTTACTATCTGATTAGCCTCTACTATCGGGTCATAAATGTCGCTGTCCTGCGGCAGCAGGTCATTGTATTGGAAAGCCTTTATTTTCCCAATATACCAAGCAATAGTATGAGGATGTAAGGCTGCTACCGTTGTCTCTATGTCAGATTTAAATACATCTAAAACTAATTCCAAAAATAATACGGCATAAGCCTGTATTGAAAGAAATATGTTTTCAACGCTTACAGGACGGAAACGACCGTCAAAGGTATCGCTTGGCTGAATGTTATACCTTTCAACAATGTCTGCCCGCTGCATCCACATTGATGTCATTTCCTGCCTTATATTATCATAACTCCTTGCCATTATTCAAACGTATAATCAAATGTTTCGTCAAAAATCCTGTCATAATCTAACTGTCCTGTCATTGCCGTTGCACAGGCAAAATTATATTCATTGGGGCTGTCTGCTCGCAAAACCTGCCCGCTTACTATATCATCCGTTAATGACATTCCGTTAGTTATCGCTAACTCTAATGCCCGGCTTATATCTCCAAAAGCCTGTAATGCCACATCAAGCAGACTCTGACCGTCTTGTACTGTTATATTTATCATTCCAATTCAACTTTTACTCCGTTAATATCAACATTTATACTCTTATAACTTATATTATTCCTTTTCAAATCCTCAATTAGCCGCACTTTAAAAGAATTATAAGCATTCGCTGGTCCGCCTACTATTGAATATATTCCACAACCGGACAGCGGGGCTGTTTTAATCTCTCCTTTTGACGCAACAACTATACGTTCTACCATATCCGCTGTGCAGTCTCCAGTGGCTATTTCGCCATTCTCAATCAATAAATCGCCCATATCATCTGTCAAAACTCCGAGTATCATTGCTTTATCCTTTCGTTTTCTATGGTTTCAAAATCTTCCTTATCTGTTAAAGTATTTAATGAAGCAACGATTTGAGTCTTATATTGATTTCCGCCGTCATTGGCTAATGGAACAGCATCTTTTAATGCCCCTATTATTCCGTCAATTCGGGCAGTAATTTTATTAAGATTTTTTTTCAGTTCTTTCACCTTAACTAATCCGCCAAGCGTACCTCCATTTATAATTATTTTTTCTATTTGGTCGCACATCACAACGACTGAATTTATTTTGTCAAAGCAGACCACAACTACATCGCTCCCCTGCTTCGGTATCTGCACAATACCTTCGGCTTTGTCGCCGCAGGTCAATGCCGCAGTTATTTCTGAGCCATCGTCAAGCAGAACTTGACAGGTATAATTACTTTCATTGACACTTTGAATAACACCGTTCATTGCTGGGTAAATCCTGCCGCTATTTCCAAAGGCACGAAGGTGTTGCCTTAAAGTTGCCACATCATTATCTCTTTCAGCCATTATTTACAACCTTTCTTTTAAGTTCCACACTCTGCCTATAGCCATTCTGCCCAAAATCTATCGTTACTCCCTTCACCTGATACCTCGCAGGCTGAATGCCTTCAATGTTTAAATCTACCACATCAAACTTTCTAACAACAGGCTGCCCGAAGGTCGTAAAACTGCCCTTCAAGCCGTCATATTTTAGCCGAGAGATTTCTGTTTTTACCGCTTTCTTTAACTCGTCAAGCGAGAGGTTGTAGTAATTTCTTGTACTTGTGTCACCATCACCTTCTTCGTAGGTTATGTTTTTGCCTTTGGTCTGATGCGAGATGCCCTTTATTCTCACCTTAGTATCTTCCGCTCTCTGATACTCTAACGAATGACTAATTATGAGTTGTCTGTCGGAAAATGTTCCTGCCTCACGTCTGCCGTCCATATATGCGGAATATACATATAGCGTTGGCTCGTTGTTTTCATCCAACTCAAAAAACGCACTTATGGGATAGTTATCGCAAAGCAAGGCTATCTCGCCCGCTACCGTATCGGCAGTTGTTTTATAATCCCCAATTAAGATTTCGCCGCTGACAACATATTTTATATCTTTGGGAAGAATGTCTTTAAGCAACGCTCCAACCTCGCAATGCGGGTAAGTTTTCTTAATTATTTGCAGCTGTCTCAAAACAAAGGTGTAGTCTTCACTGGTTATTTTTGTAGGAACACCCGCAGAAACATCTTTAACTTTGCCGACAAAACGAAGGTTTAATTTATCATTATAACCCATATACACACGTACATCATCGCCCCTGTTGATTGGAATATCGTTATAATTTACCCATTTGATATTCTTTGGCAGTTGTATTTCGCATGTGTCTCCGATAGTCCCTTTATTTGCGTCTATCCGAATGGAATGTACCCTGTCAATGCTCCATTTTGAAGCCACATTCTCAGCAGTGTTGCGTTTTATTTCTATCTTACATATGGGTATCAGCATCGTCTCGTTATTTTAGTATTATTTCCTCAATTAAATAGGTGTCGTCCTGAATTAAATCTACATCTATCGTTTGAGCGTTTGAAAAAAGTTCCGGGCGGTGATTCCAGCCCGAAACAACAACTCTCGTCATTCCTAACACTTCATTTAAGTGACTGTTTTCAATCTTTAATGATTCATTTTTTGACAAAAATTTCATCAATTCTTGCAAATATTCCAAAGGATAGTCTTTGCCTTCATTTATGATATATATTTGCAAATTGATTATTATATCGCCATCACTTATCCATTCCTTAACTGTTCCTATTTGTCCGTTTATTGCTGTCTGCACAATACGCTTTGTGCGACTTGTTTGCATTGTATAAAAATCATAAAGATCTAACCTGTTCCCTTCGTTATCAACAAGGCTTAAAGGTTGTCCTGCTTCTTTTCCGATATTGTTTAAGGTTTTACTATTCGTTCCATAAACAGGTACAAAAGAATTATCTTGCTGGTTTGCTATTTTTACATATTTTTTGTCATTTAGCGACATTGCTATTTTAGTAACGGATTTTTCCGCTAAATCAACGGCAGAACCTACTACTATCTGTTTGGTTTTGCCTTCTATATAAACTTTTATGAAATCATTTTCTCCTGCCATATCTTATCCTGCTGCTGAAAATTCGTTTGTTGCATCCATAAGTGTTTGAATAACAATTCTTTTTATTTGTTCCGCTCCCTCCTGTAAATTAGTACTTTGCACAGTTATGCCGCCGCTTATAAGGTTTTGAATATTTACAACTATTCCTCTGCCTCTACCGCCGGAACCTGACCCACTACTGCCCGAACCACCGCCATAATCTTCATAATCAACACTGCTACTATTACTTTGAGTGCTATTACTATTTGCAAGCATATTATTTGCAGCCTCATTTTGTAAATCTTTTATTTTCTTGTCTATCTTATCTAATTTTGCCCCCACTGTTGCTGCATAAGTATTATAATAATATCTCGCTGTTGTCGCTTCGGTTTTATCGCCTGAATACATTTGTGCAGCATATTTTAGCATTTGTTTTATATCATCAGCATTTTCTTGAACATATTCATTTCGTTCTCTATATAAATCAGTTAATTGTTCGTCAAATGCTCTTGCTTTTGCAGTTCTTGTAATCTCTGCAACAATTTTTTGATATGATTTTTCTAATTTCCCCAAAGATGCTTGTTCCAAGTTCATATTTTTGAGCAAATCCGGGTACATTTGCTGCAATTCTTTAACTAATCTGTTTCTTTCTTTTGAACCAGGATTAGTTTTTCTTAACGATGTAAAAATAGTATCAAGTCTTCCCCTTTCTTCGGACGCATATTTCGCGGCATTTTTATTAATAGTATCAATATCAGTTGTTGCTCTTTTTTTGAACACTTGAAATGCTGTGATGGCGGCGGTGATGCCTGCCACCACTAAGCCTAACACGTTAGCTTTAGTTGCTAAATTGAACGCCTTAAAAGCCGTTGTTGCAGCCTTTATTTTGCCTGTAAATAGTGATATAGCAAGGCCTTTCAAAGCAAGTAACGCTTTCCAAGCCGTTCCTGCTTTTATTGCAACCCATTGAGCCGAATAAAATGCTATAACTGACGTTGTAGCAGTAAATAGCCCTTTTGCCACTGCAGCTATTGTTTTTATGTTTTTTTGCATAAAATCAACTACTTTGCTCATAATTGGTATCAATTTATTCAACCCTGAAACAATATAAGCACCTATTGCTTCTTGTAAATCACTCCATTGATTTTTTAACTGCTGCAGAGGTCCCAGTCCTACCTTTGCCGCCGCCTCAGCAGAGCCACCATACCGGCGTTGCAGTTCTTCCAATATAATGAGTTGTGCTGCCTGTAAATTGCCTGCTGCAATATTCTGTTTTATTGCCTGTTGCTGTTCTTTTGAAAATTCTATTTGCATCCGACGCAGCGTTGTAATTGCTTTAACGGGATTGTTTAACGCTTTGCCGAGTTGTTTTGCCGCTTCTGTCGGTTCTTGCTTCATTTTGGTAGAGAAGTCCAAAATTGCTGGTATTGTTTTATCAAATATCTCACCTCTTACGTTGCGGAACGTTGCTAATATTGCCTGAACACTATTTATCTGCTCGTCTCCGAAAAGCGTTTTGCGTTGCAAGCCCGAAGCCTGGTTCTGCAACTGCTCAAAGCTTCTGCCGATTAATCCGCCGTTGCCAGCAAGCGAGGCTTTCAGTTGAGCGTTCGCCTTTGCCTGTACGTCGTACAGTTTAGCACTTTCAATTCCAAACCTGCGTAACTGATTGGCTGCAAAAACTAAACCTAAATCTCTTATTCTAAACCCGCTAATTTGTTCTCCTGCTTTATTTAGCCTTTTTATAAAACCGTCAGGCGGCAGTTTTTCGTATTTCTTAATTTGGTCTTGAGTTTGTTTTATTTGTTTATTGATAGTAGCAAGTTCTTTGCCATAAGGGGCAAAAGCCTGTTTTTCTCTTAATACAAAGAGCCTTGTTTTTAAAAAGTCAAGATTATTTGTTAGTATCTTCGTTTTTTGAGAGACATTGCCAACAGATAAAGTAACTTTCTTAGCTTCAGTATTCACGGAAGTAAAGTTCTTTTTTATATCTTTGAGATTCTTACTTATTTCATCTCTTGATTTAAAAACCCATTCTGTTGTCATGTTCTAATTCTTTTTTATATCTTTGCAATCTCAAATAACAAGATATATGTATATTATAATTATTCTTATTGGTTTGATTGGTTTAATGATTTGGTGCAGTGATAATTTTGAAAAGGTTATTAACATTATTTTTTGTGTTATCCTTTTTCCTTTTTTTATTGTTTATTGTTTCGTCAAGTTCATTTACAAATTATTTACTTCCGACCTTAAATCCTCTAAATAATTTACTGCTCTACACCACTCTTTGTCTGTCATTTGCGAGGGGTCAAGGTGGAAGAAAAACCGAATTTCATAATCTTTTTTTTCAATCCAGTTTTCCTTCCCGCTTTTAGCCTCGCTTATAACTTTTTTAGTTCAGCCTCTCCATACTTTAACACCTCGTCCAACTTTGAGGCTATGCTCATAAAGTCGTAATCATTTGTCTTAAAGTCTTCGCAGCCGCCAAGCCAGCAGTTGTTCAGTAGCATTTCTGCACAATCCATTGATTGACTTTCGTCAAACGACATCGCTCTTGAAGCAACATTCTTTGTTGCATTCTTCAAATAGCATATTTTGCCGTTACTTTTAATAGCCAATACACTTCCATGCTGACGCTTCCAAATATCTATTTGCTCTTGCGAAACCTGTCCTTTTAATTCTTGTTGTTCTTCCATTTCAATGTTATTTCAATTTTATTTAACTCCAAATTCAATATGAGAGCAAACTAAAGTCAATTCTACAGCATCAATATTGTTATCTGTTGCAGCTGACAGATTGTTATTTGTGAACGAGCAGTTTTTCAAAATGTCTGTCCGTTGCTTGCTTACTACGTCCTCAGCAAAATGCACCTCTATATCAAAAGGAGCATAATCTTGCAGCCTGCCGAAAGGAGCAGCATCTTCCAAACGAGTAATCTCGTCCTTATATAGTGTTATGCTCGCTTCCGTTGTTATCTGCCCTTTTCTGCGTCCTATAGGATATTTGCCTGCACCAAAAACATTTGTTGTTTCTTCCGTTTCGGAATAATTTATTGCTGATATGCCCGTTATAGTAACGCCTGCAATGCTACAGATTATTTTTGCCCATTCGTATAACTTTCCATTAATGTATGGTATCCCGTGTTGTGGATTATAACTCATTTTTTCCTCCTTTTTTAAACTGTTTCGTAATATCCAATTTTTACTTCCGCAAGCCGCATCACACCCATCGGCACGTTCTTAACGAGGAACTCCACCTTGCCTGTTGCAAGGACATTCTGTTCTGGGTCAATCTCAACTGCAAAGCCTGATAGTTCTCCGTCTCTCTCCATCTGTTCTATAGCCTGCCCTGCGGCATTTTTTAATGATGCAACAACATTTGAAGCTAATTTACCTGTTTCTGCGTCAAGTTTTAGAGGCATACCTGTTTTCAAAGACAGATTAGCAATAACGCCTCTAACCGCTTTGTCCATTGTACGCTCGCGTTCTATTGCGTTGTAATCAGATGTTGCCGTGTCCATTGTTTGAGAATCACTAAAATACACTCCTGTCTGTCCGTCTCGATTATTAAGATAGATGTAACCGTAAGTGTCAAACTGTTCTGTTGTTGCTTTGTCAGTGTTACGTAAAAGCTGTCCATTTCCAAAAGCTGCAAGAGATAAGCCAGTAGGAAACTTCTCTCCCCATGCTATACACTCATTGACCTTTGCCTTTGCTATCGCTCCAATTATACAACCGATAACTCCAACGCTTGCTGAACCTGAGTTATCATTCGCGTAAAGGTCTGCACCTGTTCCGCCACCGTCCTGTCCTATAGTTATAGATACATTTTTTTGATTGTTACCTCGCAAATTTGAAAGTGCTGACAAAGAAACTATTTTAGGCTGATAAATTATTGACAGCGGATGCATCTGTGCTTCAAGCACTGTTGCCGCCGCCTGCAATGCTGTTAAATCTGCCTGTGCCAATTCTCTGTCGCCACACCATACACCAATCTGTCGCAGACGTCCGTCTGTGAAGTTCTGCATTGTCTTTACTTCTGTGAAGTCGTAAATTTGCTGTTCAGCAAACAAGCCAACATAGAGACTTACTCCGTTACCCATTCGCAAGCATTCGCTTATGTGATAATAGATAACTCTGTGTATCCATTTTTCTGCATCGCGAGATAATCCTAAAGCCACCGCACGTTCGGGCGTGCTTATAGAAATAATGCGATTAGTGGTTGAAAAGCCATCGGTTACGCCGTCTGCTGCTATCGGCAGGTCTGCGTCGGCAATGTAGAACATCAGCCCGCTTATGTGGTCTTCGCCCGGCAAAGCTGTTGGTATGTTCCCATTCTGTCTTATTATGTTAATTGCTAATGCCATAATCTTTTTCTTTTTAATTTTACGTGGGCAGGGGAGGTATTGCTCTCTCCCCTGTTATCCACTTCGCTTCAAAAAAATGTTTTACTTATTCTTTTGGTTCAATGTCGGCAAGTGCCGCCAAAAGTTTTGCCAACTTCTTTTGTGCATTCACCTTTGCTATACCGTTAAGGTCTGCCAAGCCGGCTTCCAATGTTGCAATCTCTGCTGTCAGTTCTTCTGCTGTCTTTTCTGTTTTTGCAGGTTTTACCGCCCTGGTTATTGACACCACCTCTTTCTTCGGGTCAAAGACCTTCTGAAACTCCTGTGCATCTTTCAACTGACGATACACAGCACCGTTGGAGCAGATATGTACTTCTGCCAACTTCTCGTTCTGTGCAAACTGCTCCTGTGCTATCTTTTTACTGTCTATACTCATAATCTAACCTCCTTATGCTGCTTCTTCAACAATACCGAGAATACCTCTTCCGTCTGCACGTCTTGCACGTCCGCCTACTCTTTGAAGGAAAGAGTAAATATCAGAGAAGTAAGTCGGGTCGCCTTCGTTAGAGAACATTCTCGTTTCACCAACGGCACGACACACACATGACTTTTGCCAGAATAGTCCAATCATTGCTGCTGTATCGGCAGGATTGGTTGTTCCGAATTCTATTGACACAAACTGCTCAGGTGTGTAACGAATGTCGCTTGAACTCTCAAAATAAGGTTTGTTTGTAACCGCTGTCAATGATGCTGTTGACGAAGCAAGAGCAACCGTTGCACGTTCAAATATTGTGAAGCCTTCCAACTTCTCAAGTTGTCCGGTACTCATGGAATACACTGCAGAAACAAGCGGAGTTGTCATTGCTTTTATTTCAGTTGTAAGTTGATTGATAAGTTCCGAAGGCAGCACAACATATCTGTCGGTCTTTGGGATACCCCATTTATTAAAGATTTGTTTTGCATTCTTAAAGTCATTATAAGTCAGTGCTTTTCGGTTGCCTGTTCCGTAGGTTGCTGCCGCTCCTGCACCTGTGGTTTTGATATAATAGGATGGTTTCCACGCTCCCAAAATACACTCTGCCACAAACTCATTGATAGCGGCTCTGTCTTCCGAGATAACGCTCTGACGTTTGTCATAAGACAGCTCGTCAATATCTTTTTGCGATATTCGGCGAGGGTCTGTGGTAATCTCGTCCAACGGATAAGTTATATCCACGTCCGTTCTCGTAGTTATTGTTGCAGGCAGATTTGTCCTGTTACGCACTGCTGCCGAAGGAGCACCAGCCTGAGGGATATGCACAACCGTTCCGCCGACAACATACTGCGATTCATCCACCGATTTGAGCAGAAATTCGTTGTTTTTAAAGATATTTTCTACAATATCCTTTTCCCAGATTTCAGGTGTTAAACCGCCTATGTTCAACACTCCTGTTGTTGCTCCGCCGAAAACTACGGCAAGTGCTGTGATTGGCAAGCCGATGGTTGCCACACTAAAAAGTGCCGCAATAGAAAACATCACTGCACTCATTAACATTTTTGCTTTTTTCATTTCTTTTTTTCCTTACTTTTTAAATTTTACATCAAACAATTTTTGGAAGGTTTCGGGGTCGTTGTTTTTCAGGGCTTTCAATGTACCTTCCTTGTCCATTTTGTCCCATTGTGCAGCAGATATTTCTATCCGGGTCTGTGATTGATCTCCCAAAGCAGCAGCTACATTCGGAACAGGTGTAACCGTTTCCAAAGCCACTTTAAGAGCATCTATCCCTGATGCTTCACCTATCTTTATGAAGGTGTCCTTTTTGTCGGCAGTGATGCGTTTATCCGCTACTGCTTTCTCTACCAAAGCAGTAATCTCCTGCTTTAACTGTTCTGTGATTTGTGTCTCCAAATAATCAGCTCTTTGGCTTCTCACCTGCAACTTCTTTATAGCCTCACAAGCCATCTCTTCAGAAGTGCCTGCTGCCAAGCCGAGCATCGTTAAAATTTTGTCCATTTTTTCTTTTTTAATTAGATTTTTATTATCATTTAATTTAGATTTAAATTCAATATACTTTTCATAGATAGTGCTTGTGTAGTGGTCTTTGACTTCTATCTCCGCACTGTCTTTTATCTCCACAGGTTCGATAATCACATCCACCAACTTCTCTTCCTTTGCTTCCTGTGCCGAAAACCAGTTGTCGCCTTGAAGCCATTCCTTCACGTCTTCTTCCGCTTTGCCTGTCCGTTTGCTGTAGTTTTCAATGAACTGTACCTCCATTGAGCGAAGCAGCTTGGCGGCGGATTCAAAGGTATCGGCAGTTCCGCTAACAAAGGACGAAGGTGCATGTATCATAACAAAGGCGTTTTTTGCCATGTAAATCTTTCTGCCAGCAAGCATAATTATTGATGCCATTGATGCTGCAATTCCGTCAATATAAATATCAACAGGCTTCTCGCTGTTGATTATTTTATTGTATATCATATTGCCCTCGAAAACGTTGCCGCCGGGACAGTGTATATGCACCTCTATTCTGTCGTTCTTCTTCGCCTGTTCATCAAAGCGATTTATAAAATCAACCGCAGAATTGATACTCCACGCAGCAATTTCTCCATATAAATAAACTTTGCCTGTTTTTTGTTTTGCCATTTTTTATTAAATTTCAGGCTGCAAAAATATATCAAAAAAAAGCACAAAATCAAATTTTTATCAATTAATAATCTAAGTATATAAAATATAGATAAGATTATACTTTTGATAAATATAAAATGAAATTTCAATGCTTATTAAAATTATTTTTGCAGCCTGAAATTTAAGAAAAATGGCAGAAACCTTAACGAACATAAAAAAGAAAGAGATAGCTCACGACTATTTTAAGCAGGGCTTACCGCAAAAGGAGATTGCAGAAAAACTTAATATTAGCAATAATACTGTTAGTCGCTGGGTTGTTGCAGGCAAATGGCGAGAAGAACGTCGCAGCATCACTCTCTCACGACAGGAACTGCTGCGTGGTTGGCAAAATCAACTGCTTGAGATAAATAACAACATTAAGCAAAGGGAGGAAGGCAAACGCTTTCCTACGTCTGCCGAAGCAGACATTATGACTAAACTGACAAGCAACATAAACAAACTTCAAATGGAGACATCTCTGTCAGGTTATATATCTGCGGCAGCAGATATTGTTGAATTTTATCAAAATCAATATTCTGAAAAAGCAAAACAGGTATCAGATTTTTTAGATATATTTATAAAGAGTAAGTTATGACAGACAAACAGGCTCTTGCATATTGGGAAAAATTACGAAAGCAAACCATTAACGGCACTCCCGTAGATTTTAAATCCCCAGCTGCTATTGACAGACATAAAAAGCAGTTAGAAGGTAACATAACAGAGTGGTGTAAGTATTTTTTTCCCAATTATGCAAGAGTAGATTTTGCACCTTTTCATGTAAAATTTTTGAACCGGATTATAAAAAATGAGGAATGGTATGAAGTTCTTTCATGGTCTCGTGAGTTGTCAAAATCTACAATTACTATGTTTGTCGTTCTCTATCTTATACTTACAGGTCGCAAACATAACGTTATTCTTACGTCCGCTTCCTACGACTCTGCCGAACGTCTACTTGAACCTTACAGAATTCAACTTGATAGCAATCAGCGTATAATTACTTGCTACGGCGAACAAAAATCTGTCGGCTTGTGGGAATCCCGCTCTTTTACAACTAAAAGCGGGGCATCATTCCTTGCTCTTGGAGCAGGTCAGTCGCCGCGTGGTACAAGAAAAGAAGAAATACGCCCGGACATAATTATTTGCGATGATTTTGATACGGACGAAGAGTGTCGCAACGCCGACACTATTAAAAAGAAGTGGGATTGGTTTGAAAATGCACTCTATCCTACACGTTCTATTGATAAGCCTTTACTCGTTATCTGGTGTGGCAACATCATTGCGATAGACTGCTGCATAACACGTGCAGGGGCAATGGCTGACCATTGGGATATTGTTAATATAAGAGACAAACAGGGTAAATCAACATGGTCTGCAAAAAACAGCGAAGAACATATAAATCGTACGCTTTCAAAAATCTCTGCTCGTGCAGCGCAACAGGAATATTTTAATAATCCGCTTGCAGAAGGGAGTGTTTTTAAAGAACTTTCTTATGAACAAATTCCGTCGTTGAGCAAATTTAAATTCATAATTAACTATGGCGACCCATCGCCTTCTAATTCAAAGAATAAAGCAGGGTCAATGAAAGCAATAGCACAGGTCGGCTTTTTAAATGGAAAATACTACGTTATTGACTGCCGATGCAATCACGCCACCAATGAGGAGTTTGTTCAGTGGTTTTATGACCTTACGGAAATTATTCCTGCAGGAGTACAGGTATATAATTTTATTGAAAACAATACACTGCAAGACCCGTTTTACGAACAGGTATTTAAACCTCTTTTTGTTAAACTGGCAGCAGTCAAGGGTTATATCAACATTCAGCCCGATAAACGTAAAAAGGCAGATAAGTTTTCACGAATAGAAGGTAATTTGCAACCGCTGAACAATCAGGGCAAACTTATTATTAATGCCGCAAAGAAAGATAATGAACATTTTAAGCGGCTGCATGAGCAGTTTCTACTCGTCAATCCGCAACTCAAAGCAGCAGCAGACGGACCCGACAGCGTGGAAGGTGCGGTGTGGATGGTCAATGAAAAGCTTCGTAAGCAAAACACAGGACAAATAATGATATTTAATTCAAAAAATAACAGAAACAGACTATGATACAAATATTTATACGTTTTTGGAACTTCATACGCGTTCGCAACGCTATAATATATGCAAAAGCCATGAACAAGCAGACAGGCAAAAGATATTATGTACTGCAACTCGGCGGCAAAATTAGAGTATTAGACAAGCAAGCAATCGAAACACTTGTTCGTAGAAATATATTACAAAAAAGAATGCGAGAACATTATGAATTAATAAAATATGCTTTGTTTTTTACTAAGTAAAATTTTATGCTATTTTAGATTTCAACAATAATTAAATCTCATTGCAACGAAATAAAAGAGACATTTTTGCCTCTTTTATTTTTGTCAATTTTGCCGAAAACAGCCTCACGAATCAACTTTTTTCGCTTTGAAACAAAAAAGTGAAAAAATATTTCTTACAGATTTCTATTTATTTTTTACAGATTTTACACTTTTTTTTTCTGCGACTTTGTAGATATATCTTAATTTGCGAAAATTTTACCTCAAAAAATGAAAAATTTTGAAAAATTTTTTTTCAAAAAAGTTTGTCAGTTCAAAAAAAAGTATTACTTTTGCATTGTAAAAACAAATAACAAAAAATACATAAACAAAAAAAATAAAGTAAAATGATAGCAAAAAAATTAAAAGAAACAGAAAATCAAAACAGAATGAAATATTTTAATTTTCAAACAAAACAAAAAGGATATGGAAGGCAAGGTCTATACATATCTTTTGAAGGTAATTTAATTTACATTATGGATGTTTTTCCAAACATAAATGAGTATTTTGGTATAAAATATAAAAATGATGTATATTTTTATGATGAAGAAGATTGTTATAAAGATTGCGATGGTGTTGAAATAGATGAAAAATATATCTATACAGACATAGATGAATGGTTGTCAGAATATCTTCAAGAAGAAGTTATCGCAGCAATTAAGGAATGGAATAAAGATGATGAGGAATAAGTTAATTGAATTAAATTTGCCTGATTTTGCCTTTTTGGACGGAATTTCGCACGAAGGCGACACATTGGAAGGAAGGGATGTAGTGCTGCATATACGCAGCGCTAGCGTCCTTGAATTTATTCCTGTAAAATATTACATTCCTAAAAATGATGTTCAATTTATTAAATTTGAATATCATTACGAGTTTGGAGCAACGGAAGAGTATTATTGTTTGCTACATTATTCGGCTATAGTTGATGATGTTGATGAAATTTTTGAAAAGATTATGAAGCCTGCTGTTAAATGGTATATAAATTATTGTAAATGGGAAGATAAAAACATATTAAACTAATTAATGAATGAAGACACAGAATAAAATTTTAGAAAAAAGAAAAGCAATTTGCCGAGAACTGCAAAAAGAAATTTACGCGTATAAAGTTGATAACAACACATCTATTCTTGAAATATGTGCTAAAATGGGTTTTGATCAGCCAAATTTCCACAAGATTTTGAGGGGGGATTCTAATCTAAGGATTGATACTTTGTTGCTTATATTGGATTTTTTAGGCAAAAATATAAAGTTTGAATAAACTTTAGAAATAACACTTAAAGGCAGACAAAAGTCTGCCTTTTTTTATTGCTATATTTACAATTGTTTTGTGGCGAAATTTTGCTACAAAACAAATAATATACACTTTTCACACACTAAAAGTAGTTTATTTGCTGATTATCAATAATATAGTGGGTATTTGGGGGTACTTTATCGTGTCAAAAAAAGGGTATTTGGGGGGGTCTAATCTTAAAAAAAGGGCTGTTATAATGCTCATTTTGGGTAGTTGGGGGGGGTTTAAGCGGTTAAATTTTGTCTTTTTTTTGTCCTTTTTTTGTCCTTTTTTATGTACTTTTTGTTTTGAAACGATAGTTATGGCAAAAATGTGGGTTGCTTTTTTAAGTCAAAAAAAGGGCGTTTTTAAGGTCGTTTTAGGTGCTTTTTTAGCCTTCTGTGCTTAATTAGCAGATATGGCTAAAATCCTTATTATTTTTGATTTTAAGGCAAATTTAACTCTCAAAAAAGGCAAAAATAAGGCAAAAAAAAAGTAAATAAAAGCAAAATGGTAATTTAAGAAAAATATCACCATTTAAATCCAACCAAAATCCAACCAAATCACCAAAAAATGTACTTTTTGTTTTGAAACGGCTTTTTGTAAATAGTTAAAAATCAGGTAAAAATAAAATTAGAAATGTACTTTTTGTTTTGAAGGGCATAGTTATGAGGCTGCAAAAGTACAAAAAGTTTCCGAATCTTTAATTTGGCGTAACCGAAATCAAGTTATAGTTTAGGCTTAAAAGACCAAAGGAAACTGCTACCTTCATAAGTCATTACCAAATAAATAGAACGAAGCATTTTTACAATAAAAAGCCCGACAGATTGAAATTCTTGTCCTACATTTGCGGGTAAGGGACTTTTTTATCCTTTTGATACCTGTTTTTGAACGTTGAAAAGGCTGCAAATGCCTTATTTTCGCTTAATTTACTCATTTTTTCTATTTTTTTATTCAAAACGAGGTTGGAAAGGCTCAAAAAGTATTTTTACGCGTCAGCCCATAACGCCTGTGCGGCTCGCACCGTTAGCCTTTCTCGTGAGTGCGACACGCGACTTACAGCCTTTTTCTGAATTCCGAAAGGATTATCGCCGTTGCCATAGAAGCATTGAGGCTTTCGGGTTTATCTTTTTGAATTGAGAAACGCGGAATTGTTAACGGTTGATTCACGAAAGCCTTGATTTCTTTGCTGATTCCAAAAGATTCACTGCCGATAATGATTATACCTTCATTTGAAAGGCTTGCGTCATATATGTTTTTGCCGTTTTGTGGTAACGTTCCAAATATGGGAAACCCTTGCGGCAGATTTTGCAAACACCCTTCCAAATTATTATAAATCACATTGACACGAAATATAGAACCCATTGAAGCCTGTACGCTTTTAGGATTGAAAACATCAACGCAATCCTGCGAACATAAAATAGTTTTAACGCCAAACCAATCAGCCAATCGCATTATTGTACCGAAATTTCCGGGATCTTTAATGCTTTCCAAAACAAGAGTAAGTTGATTCTCATAGCAGACATCCCCGTTTTCGTTTTGTTTTACAACACAATAGACTTTGTTAGGCGTTGTCAGCGAACTGATTTTCTGCAGTTCTGTTGTTGTAATCTCGTGTAATGGAATAGTCTTTGAGCGTATATATGATTCATTTTCTGTTATCCACAAATCATCTGCGGCATAAATGGCGATAATTTCAAAATTGCTTGCGAGCAATTCCTGAGTCATCTTAATTCCTTCCACCACAAAAATATTGTCTTCGTTGCGATACTTTGAATGTTTGTAGGAAGTAAGTAGTTTAAGTTCGTTTTTTGAAATCATAGTATAAAAAAGAGAAGTAATACAAATTACTTCTCCATAAACATTTTTTACTAATTAAAATTTATATAGAAACACAAATTTACTCAGCAAAGACTTCAAATCCTATTTCTGCCTTTATATCTTTATAAATTGAAATAACAGCATTATAGTTTCCAAGTTCTTTAATAGTGTCTCCTTTTATTGTGATTTTTTTGCGGTCTATTTCCATATCAAACTGAGATTTTATGGCATCCGCTATCTGTATGGTATTAACAGAACCGAAAATTTTTCCGCTCTCACTTGCTTTTGTCCCGATACGTAAGCCAACGATTGACTTAATCTTTTCAACCTGAGCCTCAGCATCCTGTCGTACTTTCTCTTCCTTAAAGGCTCTTTGACGCAAATTTTCAGCCAATATCTTCTTTGCTGAAGAAGTTGCTATCATTGCGTAACCCTGAGGAATTAGATAATTATTTGCGTATCCGTCTTTGACTTTAACAATCTCATCCTTGTAACCTAAATTTGTTACATCTTGCTTTAATATAATTTCCATTTGCAATCTCCTTTCCTTATTTTAACAAATCGGCAACGTAAGGCATAAGAGCAAGATGTCTTGCACGTTTTACAGCCTGTGCGACCTTTTTTTGATATTTGTTTGATGTGCCTGTAAGGCGGCGAGGTAAGATTTTACCCTGCTCATTCACGAATTTCAAGAGAAAATCGGCATCTTTGTAATCTATGTACTTTATTCCGCTTTTCTTGAAACGACAATACTTCTTTCTGTTTGTATTAACCGCTATGGGCGTTAAATACTTTATTTCTGTTTCATTTGCCATTGTTATTCCTCCTCTTCATTTGTGAATACATCATTTACAACTTCTTTCTTTACTTCAACCTTTTTAGCCTGCTGACTCTTCAAACCGTTTGCTCGTTTCTTTTCATTGTATGCAACGGCATGCTTGTCGAGGCTCACTGTGAGAAAACGCAAAAGAGTTTCATCTCGTTTGTAGGCTGTTTCAAGCGTAGCGATTACATTACCTTCTGCCTTAAATTCTATAAGATAGTAAAAGCCTGTTGTCTTTTTTTGAATTGGATATGCTAATTTTCGCATTCCCCAATTATGTTCAAACACTATCTCCGCTTTGTTATCAATCAATAACGATTGATACTTCTTAACCGTTTCCTTTATCTGCTGGTCAGATAAAACGGGAGTCATAATGAAAACGGTTTCATACTGATTTACCATGTTTTTGTTATTTTATAATTACAAATTAGTTTATTTTGAGCGTGCAAAGGTACAACTTTTTTTTCAAATACCAAACTTCTGTTCACAATTTTCTTTTTTTATTGATTGATTTGCTTCATTTACAGCATTAATTTTAGCATTTGGAAAAAAAATTGTACCTTTGCAAACATCAAATTTAAGGTTTAACTACATAAAAAAAAGGATAAAAAATGAAAAAAAGCATTTATGTAACAGCGGTTATTGTTATTGCCGTATTGTGTTTTGTTTCCTGTGGAAAGAAAAGCACTGATTGGAAAGGAACTTATGCAGGTAATATTCCATGTGCGGATTGTAGCGGAATTGACGTTGAAATTGCGTTGGCGGACAGCACTTACGTTGTAAATTATTCCTATTTTGGTAAGGATAATGAGCAGAAAGAGCAATGGTCAGGAACGTTTGCGTGGGACGATTCAAGTAAAGTAATTACACTGGACAGCAAAACGTTACCTCCTTACTACAAAGTAGAAGAAAACAAATTGATTCAACTTGACATGGAAGGCAATACCATCAACGGCGAACACGCAGATATGTACGTATTGAAAAAGAAAATATAGTCCATATCTTCCTATAAATAAGTTAAGAACAAATTCAATGCCGATGAAACGGCATTTGATAAATCTGAAACTTGATTCTAACATTCTATAATCAAATTATAGCGTTTTATAATTTGATTATAGAATGTTAGAATTTGATTCCGGAAATTTATAATCAAATTTGGCTGTATTGGATGGAAATTTGATAAAAGGAAAAGGCTGTTTTACCGCAGTAAAAAGGAATTTTCAAATGTTGTTTTGGTATTTTGAAAAATTGTTGTACCTTTGCACTCTCGTAAATGAACGTTTTGGCGCATTCGTCTAACGGTTAGGACGCAAGATTCTCATTCTTGTAATAAGAGTTCGATTCTCTTATGCGCTACTTCTCAAATTTAATAGATAATGAAAGGTCAATTCAACACAACAAAACCAACCAAGTGGAGAACAATGTTTCAAAACGGGTTAATGTCTCACAAATACAGTGATTCGGAAGAACAACCTAAATGGTGGGCAGCAAAATTCAGTCTATTTTCTTTTCGTTTCGGAGTTTTATTTGACAGATGGAAAAAAAGTAAAAACAAATAACAGTCTAAACAGATAATCATTTTAATAATCCCTTATATCGTATGAAAAAAACAGATTTATTAAAGGAAACTATAAAACATATAGATATTAAAGCCATTGACTCAACGGCAATGATAAATGCAATGCGAGAGATGTCGTTTTCTTCACGCGACACGGCTAATGCAGCAGATATTTACGACAAAATGCTCAATGACAAAGACTGTTCGGTCATTCTGACGCTTGCAGGCAGCACTTCGGCAGCCGGATGTATGCAAGTGTATGTTGATATGGTGAAAAGCAATATGGTAGATTGCGTTGTATCAACCGGAGCCTCAATTATAGATATGGATTTCTTTGAAGCATTAGGCTTCAAACATTATAAGGGTACGCCGTTTATTGATGATAAATTTTTGCGTTCAAATTACATAGATCGTATTTACGACACATACATTGACGAAGAGGAATTACAGAATTGCGATGCGACCATTAAGCAGATTGCAGACTCATTAGAGCCTCGTCCTTATTCATCACGTGAATTTATATGGGAAATAGGTAAATGGCTTGCTGCAGGACACGCCAAGAAAACGGACTCTCTGATTCAGGCTTGTTACGAAAACAATGTGCCAATCTTTTGTCCGGCGTTCAGTGATTGCTCTGCGGGCTTTGGATTGGTGATGCATCAGGTTGCAAATCCCGAACGGCATCTTTCAATAGACAGTGTAAAAGATTTTTTGGAACTTACAAATATCAAGATTAAAGCAGGCACAACAGGATTGTTCATGGTGGGCGGCGGAGTGCCTAAAAACTTCACACAGGATACCGTTGTATGTGCCGAAGTCTTGGGACACGAGGTAGATATGCACAAATACGCAATACAAATTACGGTTGCCGATGTGCGGGATGGTGCTTGCTCTTCTTCAACGTTGAAAGAGGCTTGCTCATGGGGCAAAGTTGATACCACGTATGAGCAAATGGTTTATGCCGAAGCAACATTGGTTGTGCCTCAAATAGCGTCATATCTTTATCATAAGAAGGACTGGCAACGCAGAACAAAGCGTGAATTTGCCAAAATGTTCCTTTAATTTTCTGAAATCAAATTACAGAATTTTATAATCAAATTCTAGCGTTCTATAATCAAATTACAGAACGCTAGAATCAAATTACAGTTTGCTATAATTTGATTCTAATTTTCCGTAATCAAATTCTGTGGAAATTTAATCAATAACTGCGAATGTTCCTTTGCGATATTCCTTTTCTCCTTCGCTATTTACAAATTCTATGTAATAGATATATGTGTCGCTTTTTACGAGATGTCCTTCGTAAGTTCCGTCCCACCCCTGCGAAAGGTCTGTTGTAGAGAACAATACCTGTCCATAACGATTGTATATCCGCATTCTGTATGAGCCTTCCTTCACAAAGGAAATAGCAGGGTTGAATATATTGTTTTGATTGCCCGTTGGTGTGAAGGCATTCGGTATCCAGCACAGCGTTTGTTTTCTTATACTTGCATAAGAAGAAGATGCCGTTTGTTGTATGCCGTCAGCACCGACACCAAGTTCCTTTGCCAGAACATTATACGTGATATTGTAACTGTCAGAAACCACATTGGCATTGTTATCCGTAAATAATGTTGATGTGGAAGTGCCGATGAAATAAGGCGGTTGCGAAGATGATGCGGCAGAACGATATATATCATAATTATTTACTGCATTCCAGCCATTGTAACCGTTCCATTGCAAATCATTTGCTTCTCCTCCCTGCTCGCTTGCTTTCAATCGTATACTGGAAACGGCATCCGACTCTTTGTAAGCGGTCAAACAGACATCCGGAGCAAGCAATTTGTAGGTATAAATCACGTCTGCGGCGGAGCGTGGCAAGTTATCAATGTATGAAAACGAACCTTTACCGGAATAAGTTATTGTTGCAACATCATTAAAAGACAATCCGTCATCGCTTCTTTGCAATTTGTAATGCGGAACGACCAATGTGGAATCAACAAAGAAAGAAAGTGAGATATGATTGTTGTCCTGCTCAACGGAAACCGAACGAATATAAATATAATCCGCCATATCGGCAGACGCTATGTTCAAAATGTTTATGTTGGAAGTTGATTCGTAGCCATTAATGTTGCCCTTTGCCTTTACGTAAAAGTAATATGTCGGATATGAAATGTTGATATTGACCGATGTAACGGTATCCGATGGTGATAATGTTTTGATATAATTGAAAGAAATGTTATCTGTGGAGGAATAAACTTCGTATCCGCTTAACCCATTCATCATATTATTATAGGCATTCCACTTCAAAATTACCTCATTACTGCATTGCACTCTCTCGGAATGCAACACCATATTATTATGTCGGTCGCTTACGGGAGAGGAATTAAAACATGTATCAATACTCAAAACAGATAAATAATAGATTGTTTGAGATGAACAGGTATCACAAACATATGATGTATTGTTTGCTCCATAAACGGTATCAAATGGAAACCTTGGTACGTTGCCTGTTAATAATACATATCCGTAAGTGTCTGCTGCCGAAGAGGGAGACCAAGATATATTTATCTTTTGAGTGGATAAATCAGTGGTTACGAAATTTATATCGGGCTTATCGGGATCTTCCTCATCGGAAACCCGTACCGACACTTTGTTAGAGCGAGATATGCAAGGGTAATCATTGTCTAATTCAACGTAATACACAAATGTATCAAGGCAAGGGACAGAAAAATTATCTGTATGGCTCAAAGGCTCATTGCTTGTGCTAAAAGGAATGGAGGCTATCAGCATATCGGTTTCGCCACCGACCAATCTGCTGCGATAGATTTTGTACTGGCTGTTCTCATTCCCTTGTATTATGCCTGTCGGAGACCATTGCAAAAGAATAGACGATGGACTTATGGCTGTTGCTTCAAGATACATCGTTTTGATATTGCCCGATACCATAACGGAATCGGCAAAAACAGGTGTGATAATATAATTTACCGAACCGTTATTGGCGTTTTGTGATATGTCTGTGAAAGTTCCTGATGTTATTATGGGATTTGTGCCGACTATTGTGCTGTCTGACTGTCCTGAAATACTATAAGCAATGGTATAATTGATGAATGTTGAGGCTGCATTGCTGGTTTCAACGTTTGAAGTCTCGTAAGTAAGTGTCGTGGAGCCGTCATCATTCACGTAAGCACAGCGAATATGAAGCGTATCATGCATTTGTTGTCCCTTTATAGGGAAAGTGGCGAGGACTAAAAGGCAAAACGTAACCCATTTTGTAAGTTTCATAATTCAATTTTGTTTATTTATTAGACACATTTCAAGCAAAAAACGTTTCATCTAACGTAACAAAAGTATAAAAATTGCTTAATAAACAACCGTCCGTATAAAATCACAAAATGTTAGTTGCAAAAAAGCATATTTTTGATACGATAGTTGCTATCCTTTTTCGGAAAGGAATGTTGGTAACCGATTTTTTTTGTATTTTTGCAGGCAAATCCTTTGACGGAAATGAAAATCAAAATGATAGATGAACGATATTTGCCAGTGATGGAAGAATTTTATTCATTACAGGGAGAAGGCTTTAACACGGGAAAGGCAGCCTATTTTATACGGATAGGAGGTTGTGATGTGGGTTGTCATTTCTGTGATGTGAAGGAAGCATGGAACGCTTCGCTGCTTGCCCCCGTTGATGTAGAGGATATAATTCGGCGTATCAAGCCGTTACCTGCAAGAAATGTGGTGGTTACAGGTGGAGAACCGTTGCTTTATGACCTGAATTACCTTACGAAAAGGCTGCATGAAGAAGGAATAACTATATTTTTGGAAACAAGTGGTTCATCTCCCTTCAGCGGTTCGTGGGATTGGGTGTGTCTTTCGGCGAAACGTAACACGGAACCGTTGAAAGAGAATATTTTACGTGCAGATGAATTGAAAATAATAGTGTGTGATGAAAGTGATTTTTCGTTTGCGGAACATTATGCAACGCAAGTCCGTAATGATTGCCTGCTTTACCTTCAGCCGGAGTGGAGTTGCCGCAACGAAATGATGAAAAAAATAATTGAATACATAAAACAAAATCCAAAATGGACAATATCCTTACAGTCTCACAAGTATATGCAAATACCATAAGGGCGTTTCTGCTTATTATTTCTGTATTTCTGTTTAATACAACGGCGTTTTCGCAGGATAAAGCAGACAAAATGTTTGATAAAGCCTTGAATCTGATGCAGAAAGATAAGGTTGAAAAAGCTGAAAAACAACTTTTGGAACTGTTAGACATCTATCCAAATTACTTAAACGCTTATCAGGCATTGGCAGAAATTTATTACGTACGACAGGATACTACAATGGCTCGCACGAGTTATGAAAAGTTTCTCGTCAATGATAGCAATAATGATTTGTCCGCACGTATTCGTTTGACGAAACTTTACTTTGCAACACACAACTGGGATAAGGTAAAACAGCAAACAGACCTCATATCCGCAAAACTTAATGACAATAAACTGAAATCAAAAATTAAACAACGGAAAAAAATTACTGAGGATCTGGAGTTTATTCTCAAAAATATGGATTTTCAAAAGGACTGTTTGGAACATCCTAAACCGTTTGTACCTCAAAATATGGGTATTGCCGTCAATAGTTCAGCCGGAGAATATCTTCCAACGATGACAGCAGACGAAAGGACTATGCTTATCACCTGTCTTATTGCCGATTCATCAGGGGACTTTATGAGAGGGCAGGAAGATTTCTACATTACGGAATTTGAGAATGGAGAATGGCAACCTAAAACCCGTATTCCATATCCCCTTAATACTGAAGAGAATGAAGGTGCAGGCTGCATAAGTCCCGATGGCAGATTTATATATTTTACGAAATGTAACTCACCTGATGGCTTTGGCTCATGCGATATTTACGTTAGCGAACGCATAGGCAAGCGATGGACTTATCCAAAGAACCTTGGTTCAAACGTAAATTCACAATACTGGGATACACAGCCTTCCATAGCCTCTGATGGGAAAACTCTTTATTTTGTATCCAATAGACCGGGCGGTTTTGGAAAGAGTGATATTTACGTAACCCGTAAACGCCGTGACGGAACTTGGACTAAAGCCCGTAATTTGGGAGAACCCATCAACACAGCGGGCGATGAAGTGTCGCCATTCATTCATCCGTCAAACACAACGCTCTATTTCGCATCCGATTCTCACCTTACAATGGGCGGATTGGATATTTTGTATTCGCGATTGCAGCGTGGTAAATTTTCAAAACCGGAGAATTTAGGTTGTCCTATCAACACTAATGCAGATGAATTTGGGCTTATAGTAACTCCTTCAGGCACTCACGCTATTTATTCTTCTGATATGGCGGGCGGTTTTGGCAGCAAAGATTTGTATATATTTGAACTTTATCCTGAGGCACAGCCGATACCTGTTACTTATATTAAGGGTCGGGTGCTGTCAAAAGCCACAAATCAGCCTCTTGAAGCCGAATTACAAATCAAAGACTTATCTTCCGATTCGGCAAACATCATTGCGGCAACCGTTTCCGATGCTTCGGACGGCTCTTATCTGCTTTGTCTGCCTTTGGGTGCAGATTACGCCTTGTCGGTTACGGCTAAGGATTATATGTTATATTCTTCCACCGTTACTTTGCATGATTCTAATGATATATCTTCTCATAACAGTGACATTTATCTTGTACCTGCGGTAACGGGAGCGGCGATTGTGTTACGGAATGTTTTCTTTGATGTGGATTCTTATCGTTTGCTGCCTGCATCTTTTGCAGAACTGGCTACGCTTGTGGAGATATTGAACGATAATCCTTCGTTTCATATTGAGATAGCGGGACATACGGATAACACAGGCTCAAAACAACACAATCAAACGCTGTCGGAAAATCGTGCAAAAGCCGTCTGTGATTACCTTATTTCAAAAGGCATTTCGCCAACAAGACTTACCGCTCACGGATATGGACAGGAACAACCCGTAGCAAGCAATGATACTGACGAAGGCAAGGCTCAAAATCGCCGAACAGAGTTCCGTATTACAAAAAAATAGTTATAAAAGTTCTATTTTCTGCTGTGCATTTTCTGAAATCAAATTAAAGCACGCCGGAATTTTCGGTAGATAACAGAGCATTCAATAAACAAAGCCCGACAACATATTCTTCTTGTCCGGCATTTGCAAAATAATATGTGTCAATGTTTTTTTACGTAAATGAAAAGTTCAATAATTTTGTGTATGTAACAATAAACAAGCAGTGGAAATACAACAACTACTAACTTATTATATTCAAAGGCATCTTCAAATCTAAAATGCAAAGTAGATAGAACTGCCCTGGTAATTCCACAACCCCAACAATCTATTCCAAACAAATTATTAAATAAACATATTGTTTGATGTTCATTTAACCAATCTACCGAAATAAAAAACAATAGTATCGGTAAAACGAGTAATCCACAAATATATAAATAGCAATACTTCTTTTTCATTCTAATTAAAAAGAGGTTACTCTCTATGAAGGTAACCTCATCGTAAAATTACATCATAGAAGTCATTTTTAGAAATTGCTGATAATTATACTTTCTTGCTCTGTTTTGTGCCGTAAACATATCAATAAGTCCCCAAATACCACAACCATAACAAGTGAGTATTTTCAAAATTCCTAACCCAACATCATCCAACCAAAATCTTTCCCAACCGAGAAAAATAGCAATTAAAAGAATTGTTGTCGGGTCTTTGAAAGATGCTGTCTGAACTAACAGAAATTTGTCATCTTCCATTTTTTCTAATCTATCCCTAATTATCATTAGGTCTTGTTGATTAAAATTTTTTGCGTTTGCGGTTACCCACATGTTTACTTGTAATTTATCCATAAGTAAAAATTATATTTAACTTTGCCTCCACTTCAACAGGCTATCGGCTACTCCTTATTATTCGTTTCTTCTTAAAGAAGGTAAAAAGATTTCTTAAATTGTCTTGAGTCTCAATATTTATATTTATTTGATATTTAGATATTTCCGTCAGGGCAGGAAACCATTTTAAATTCTCATAGCATGCTACGAAGTTTTCATAGCATGCTACGAGGTTTCTATAGCATACTACGAAGTTTCCATAGCATGCTACAGAGTTTTCATAGCATGCTACGAAGTTTTCATAGCATGCTACAGAGTTTTCATAGCGTGCTACGAGGTTTCTATAGCATGCTACAGAGTTTCTATATACATATCCAAAAATTCCAAAAATGTTTTCTGCAACAGAAACTATAAAGTTGTAAAATGTGGAAAAA
>JAISTG010000036.1 GCA_031272705.1 Bacteroidales bacterium
CATACAAAGTTAGCGATTAAATATGAAATAAACAAACAGGATATAAAATAAAAAATTTATAACTAACTATAAAACAGCGATATAACAAGGAAAAGAAAATTGAAGAAAATCAAAGAAAATCATAATTTACTGCTTTCTCGGCAAGTTTATTTATCTGTACAGGTAATTCAATAAGTATTTTACCATCCTGCACTTTCCCATCCAATACATCGGTTATGAATTGAGAAACTTTTTGTACGGAGTTAAACGCCTCAACTTGTTTCTGTAATGCGTTTCTTACAGCGTTATTATATACACGCTTCATTTCATTTACATCAAGCACGACATCTTTTGCAAGTCCTGTTTTAGCAAGGTTGCCGACACATAATGCAACGGTGGTTGCAGCGCTCTGTCGCCATAATCGCGTTGTGCAGAGATTTGATTTCGTACAGTACGTTGATTGAGCCTTACGGTGTGATTAAAACTACATCGCCCTCATTCAATTCCGAAAGTCCCTGAATTTCAGATATTACCGCTTGTTTAGTATTTGTTACGTCAATGTTTGACAACACAGCAGGGTAACCTTTTGGAATGTCGGACGTGTCCTGTACAACGCAAACCAAATCTTTCTTGGAAAAGATGTGATTTCGCTTGAAGGTAACTTTCCCAAGAATTTCCTCGCTGATATTTAATGTTTTACCTGTTAACCTTTTCATAATACATTAACATATAGTCCGTTTAGTAATCCACGACCAAAAAACATTATTGATTTTCGAGTCATCTTTCTTAATCAGTTCAAGCAGATACTTGATTATCGCTTTCGTTTTCCGGCACATATCACTTGTCGGACGGTGTCCTACAATATCGCCTTGTTCGGAAAAGTTACGGACAGGGTCAGCGCCGCAAAACGGCTGATATGCACACTCGGCGCACGCGGGCAAACATTCGGTACAGGAATTTTCTATGACACTGTGCAAAAACTCGCCGTTAAACATTTCCTGAAACGTATTTTCATTCACATTGCCCATCTTGAAATACTGATTATTAACGCTTGCCATCATTCGCGCCTCGTCAGAAACATAAACATTGCCGTTGTAATCGTAAATAACACCGCTAATACCAACTCCGGCTGGCGACTGCAAATCAACAAAGCCCGTCGCAAACGGCGTCAAAATTCTCGTCAAAAGCAGTTCCGCAAAGCCCTCAACGATGAATTTTCCTTGCAAATTCAGGTCAATGATATAATCAAGCGCCTCTTTGTAGTTATCTATGAAAGCCGAAACCGGATAAGCGATTTTATGCTGGTCGCGCTTTGCAAAACCGTAAGGATTCAGCGACCGCAGGAAAATGGAATTGAAACCAAGACGCACGTACTCATCGACAATTTTCTTGAAGCGTCCCAAACTGTAACAAGTTGTAGTCATCAAAGCCGAAACGCTGTCTTTACCCAATGCCTCGCGACACATCGCAAGTTTCTCTTCAAAGATTTCGTGGTTATATTTTCCTTTGAAAATCTTGCGATTAAACTCTATATCCTGCAATGGACGATTAGTGTTGTGCAAATCACAGGGACCGTCCAATGAAGTCGAAATGTAGCACTTATGCTTTTTCAGATATTTCAGAATTTCAGGCGTTATCAGACTGATATTAGTGCAGATAACAAACTCCAAATGCTTCTTTTTGAAGAGGTTTTGCCACTCCGCCTCTTCCATAATATACTGCACCATCTCAAAATTAGTCAACGGCTCGCCACCCTGAAACTCAATCTTTATCGCGGGCGACGGGCTTGCGAAAATCGTTTTTACGACGTTCTTTGCTGTTTCCTTGCTCATATTGTAACCCTTGTCGTCAACCTCCTTTTTTGAAACCTGACAATAGATACAGTTTGAATTGCAGCGCAAAGTCGGCACAACCATCTGCAAACTTGTAAAGTCGTTGAGAATGCTCTTCTTTGTACGAAACTTAGTTGCCAGTATCTCAACAACAGGCGCAACGTCCGTATCAGTAGCCATCTGCTTTGATTTCAGATTGTAGAACGTATCGCTCGCGGCATCTAACCGCCCGCCTACAAAATCTTTAAAATCAGAGTTTTGCAGAAACAGGAACTCGCCCACGTCGTTTGTGAGGAAATATTCCGCATCGTTGAACCGCTCAAAACGGAAGGGTAGTAGTTGATATTTATTTTCCATACTATTCATCTATTTGAATTATGTACTCCTTACCTTCTTCTCCATATACAGTTGTTGACCCATCTTCGTCTAAATCAGCAGCATCAATATAGTCTTCATCTAACCAACCTCCATTGGGGAAATTAATTTGTACGACTTGACAATCTTCGACTTCTACATCAAGTGTATAAGTTGCCGAATACCCTGTTTCTGGATTAAAATAATCTACTGTTGCAGAGTATATACCGTCTTCATAGCCGCAATCAGAATAATCATTTTCTCCATAATCATCTTCATCGTATTCATCATCAGAATAATACGAATGATTATAACCTCTGTTGTTTTCGTTTTTATTGCTTGTTTTTGAGCCACAAGCAATGGAAAATACTGAAAAGGCAAATACTAATAATAGATATGAATGTGTTTTCATCGACATTACTTGGTGTTTAAGGGTGAAAATGCCTGTTTAACAATGAGATTGCGGATTTCGCCGAATTTTTGTTCGGTGTCGTAGCGTATTTGCTGGTCGATGAGTTCATTTTCAAACTCTTTCGCTAACAGTTCGGATTTTACGACTTGTTCGGGTTTAGCCGTAAAAGTTACTTCAATGCCATTTTCAACTCTGTTTTGCGAAACAAAGTAACGGTCGGTAAATTTATAAACCGCTGCCGTAATGACTTCCTGCTTGTAGATGCTCAAATCTACTTTGATTTTTAGAGGGTTGTCTGCCATATTTTAAAAGTTAGAATTTCTACTTATTTGATTTTGTGATATATCCGTCAGAGGAATAGTAAGCATTTCAATTCTCATATACGTATACGAAGTTTTCATATACGTATACCAAAGTTTCATATACGTATACGGAAGTTTCATATACGTATACGAAGTTTCATATACGTATACGAAGTTTTCATATACGTATACAGAGTTTTCATATACGTATACCAAAGTTTCATATACGTATACCAAAGTTTCATATACGTATACAGAGTTTTCATATACATATACAAAGTTTCCGATACATATCCAAAAAGATTTTCAGCAAAGGAAGAAATTTTGTAATCCGTTGCAGAAATTATAAGATTGTAAAATGTGGAAAAATTTCTTGTAGAACAAAGGTCAAAATTTAGCCCCGCAGAAGCCGCTACAGTCGCTTCTAACGTATTATTTTGCAGCGAGTTACCCCCCCCTCCCGCAGTTTGCGGAAGTGGCTGCAAACACCTTATTTATGCTTAATTTAATGCCTTTATTTTTGTTCATTTTTAATACTTTTTTAGTATTTTAATCGGCTGCAAAAGTACAACTAATTTTTTAATCTGCAAACAAATTGCAACCAAAAGTAAAAAATATAATATCGGAATAATTTGAACAATATATCTTGAAAATATCTATTTATTTGGAATTATTTGCCCAATTCAAAAAAAAATTGTAATTTTGCAACCCGAAAATATAATTATATTTGTATTAACTAAAACAAACAAAACAAAATGAAAGTAGTATCTATGAGTGGTTCTCTCCGCGAGAACGTAGGGAAAAAAGATGCAAAACAACTGCGTAAAGCAGATTTAGTGCCATGTGTTTTATATGGAGGCAAGCAGGAACAAATTCGTTTCAGCGTTCCACAAAAGGAGTTTAAGCCTTTGTTATTCACTCCTGACACACATTACGTTGAATTGTCCATTGAAGGCAAACAATTTATGGCTATTTTGCAGGAAATACAGTATCATCCTGTAAGTGATGAGGTGTTGCATGCGGACTTTTTACAGATTTTTAACGACAAACCTATCACCGTTTCAGTACCAATAAAGACAATTGGAACTGCTCCGGGTGTGTTACAGGGTGGAAAATTAGAGGTAAAAATCAGAAAAATGAAATTGAAAGGATTACCTGATATTTTACCGCAATACGTTGAAATAGATGTAAGTAAGTTAGAAATTGCTCAAAGCGTAAAGGTTGAAGATATTGTTATAGAAAAAGCAGAAATCTTAAACGTTAAAAGCAGTATTGTTGTCTGGGTTAAGCCGACGCGTAATTCAGCAAAGGCTACCACGACAGGCGAAGCATAATCTTTGCTCAATAATAAACAGGCTGTATCATCTTTATGGTGCAGCCTGTTTTGTAAAATAGAAAAGGGAAATGAAATATCTAATTGTTGGTTTGGGTAATCCAACGGCAGAATATGCAGAAACACGCCATAATATAGGATATATGGTTCTGGATAATTTTGTTCGCAATCTTAATGCAAATAATCCGCAATATAAATTTTCACTTGAACGCCACGCCTTTGTATGCGAAGTAAGATTAAAGGGTAGAACATTGTTATTGATAAAACCAACAACATATATGAATCTTAGCGGCAAAGCAGTAAATTACTGGCTCACAAAAGAAAAAATACCTATAGAAAATATGCTTGTTATTGTTGATGACATTGCTCTTGATTTGGGTACTTTGCGATTAAGAATGACAGGTAGTGACGGCGGACATAATGGATTGTTAAATATAATAGAAACGCTGGGTACAACAAAATTTAATAGACTTCGCTTCGGTATCGGCAGTAACTTTCCAAAAGGACGACAGATTGATTACGTTTTGGGGCATTTTTCCAATGATGAATTAAGTATAATAAGCCCTAAATTAGACGTTTGCGATGATATAATTAAATCTTTTGTCGCGATAGGAATGGACAGAACAATGAACCTTTTTAACGGAAAGTAAATAATAAGAATTTGGCTTAAATCGTTTGCAAGAAAGGAATATTTTGGCTTAAAAACACTAAATTATTATTATTTTCACGTATCAAAATAATTGCTTATAATCAATGTATTATGCATAAAGAGTAAATTATTTTTGTGTTTTTTTGAGAAAAAGTTTGCTGTTAAGAAAAAAAGTTGTACCTTTGCACCCTCTTTTAGAGCCTCCTTAGCTCAGTTGGTTAGAGCACATGACTGTTAATCATGGGGTCCAAGGTTCAAGTCCTTGAGGGGGCGCAACTAAGTTAAATGATTGTAAATTTTGGCTACTGCGTTTGTGGTAGCCTTTTGTTTATCACTATAAATAAAAAATATGAAAGTTAGTGGATTTTCCTTTATAAGAAACGCATTACGTTTTGACTATCCAATCGTTGAAGCAATAAGTTCTATTCTGCCATTGTGTGATGAATTTGTGCTTGCATTGGGAAATTCCGATGACGCAACAGAGGAACTTATCAGTTCAATCAACAGCCCTAAAATAAAAATCATACATACAATTTGGGACGAAACCCTGCGAAAAGGCGGACGAGTTCTTGCCGTTGAAACAGACAAGGCTTTACAGCAAATTTCTGCGGATTCCGATTGGGCTTTCTATATTCAAGGAGATGAAGTAGTACATGAAAAATACTATTCGGCAATAAGAGATGCAATGTTCAAATATAAAGACTGCCAGATGATAGAAGGCTTACTTTTTAATTATACTCATTTCTACGGGTCTTATGATTTTATTGGAGATTCTCGCCGTTGGTATCGCAAGGAAATTCGCATTGTCCGTCCTCATATTGGCGTCCATTCGTGGGGAGATGCTCAGGGCTTTCGTATTGATAATCGGGCATTGAAGGTAGTTCCTGTTGATGCCGAAATCTATCATTACGGATGGGTTAAATCACCGTTTTTTCAACAGGAAAAACAAAAGTATTTCCATTCTTTATGGCACGATGACGCTTGGTTGGATAAACACATAGCCAAAACGCAGGATTTTGATTACTCACAAATAGATTCTCTTAAACGATTTCAAGGAACACACCCCAAAGTTATGCAGCAAAGAATAGATAATAAAAATTGGCAATTTGACTTTGACCCGACTAAAAAGAATTTTGGTTTCAAAGCCGCATTGCTTCACAAAATTGAACAATGGACAGGTTGGCGTGTTGGCGAGTATAAAAATTATTGTCGTATTGACGGAAGAATTAAGACGTTACATAAAAATGGACTTAATGGACAAAAGTAAGACTGAAAAAAGCATCTAATGAATAAAAGCACAGCAGTTATTCCTCTTTTTTCGCCTGTTCCCATATTTTATCCATTTCGGCAAGAGTCATATCTCTTAATTTTTTCCCGTCCGCTGCAACGGTTTGTTCCAAATACTGAAAACGCCTTATGAATTTGCGGTTGGTCTGTTCCAACGCATTCTCAGGATTTACGTCAATGAAACGAGCATAATTTATAAGAGCAAAAAGCACATCACCAAACTCCGCAAAGGTCTTTTCTCTGTTACCCTTGGCAATTTCTTCCTTCATTTCGGCAATTTCTTCCTCCACCTTATCCCATACTTGTTGCGGATTGTCCCAGTCAAAGCCTACTCCACTCGCCTTCTCCTGCACTCTGTAAGCCTTTATGAGAGCAGGCAGAGTTTTAGGCACTCCGTCCAACGCCGACTTACGCCCTTCCGTCATCTTAATCTGCTCCCAGTTATCTTTAACATCCTGTGCCGACGTAACCTTAACTTCTCCGTAGATATGAGGATGACGCCGTATGAGTTTATCACAAAGAGAATCAATAACGCTTTTCATATCAAAGTCATTAGTTTCGCTGCCTATCTGTGCATAAAAGACAATGTGAAGCAACAAATCGCCCAATTCTTTGCGTATATCGTCATTAAGCTTCTCTTCTATAGCCTCTGCAAGTTCATATACCTCCTCTACGGTGTTGGTTTTCAGGGAAGCAAAGGTCTGTTTCCTATCCCATGGGCATTTCTCCCTCAATTCGCTCATTATAATGAGAAGTCGTTCAAAGGAAGCAAGCGTATCTTTATATTTATTGCTTATTTCGTTCATTTTATTATGTTGTTTGTAGTTTTTATTATTGCTTTTACGTCCTGCTGACGCATACATTTGAAATGGCGTTTAGGGCATCGCTTATACCCTAATTTGCTGCAAGGGCGGCACTTTAAGCCTTTAACTTCAAAATTATACACTTCAAAATCCGCATCCTCAGGCTTACAGGCACTCATACCAAAATCCATTACGGTATTGCCCCAAACCGCTACTGTGTTTCTGTGCAACGCCGCCGCAATGTGCATTAAGCCAGTATCACCCGTTATTACTGCCTCAGCATTTGCAACAATAGCCGCCGTTTGATTGATGTTAAACACTCCGCAGGCATTAAAAACCTTTGCTCCAACTGCATTCTCTATCTCTATGGCTTTCCTTCTATCGTTCTTATCTCCCAGCAGCACAACCGGTAATGCCAATCCCAGACATATTTGCACTAACATATCGGTAGGGAGTTGTTTTGTGGCGTGCTGCGACCCGCAGGCAATGGCTACAAATCCATTTTCGAAGTTTTGCGGCAGGTTTGCAACCGATTCAAAGTCATATTCGTTAAGGTGATATTCCGTTCCCTTGCCATCATTCCTTACATTAAGGCATTCAAGAGCCATAAAATATCTGTCAATCACGTGAATATGAGGCAAAAGATTGATTTTGAAAACAGTCAAAAGCCATTTGCGAACGTTTAACTTTGGAAACGTAAAACGGGATTTACGCAATCGCAAAGCAACCATACGGGAACGCAGATTGCGTTGCAGGTCTATGACGGTTGAATACTTTTCCTCACGTAACTCCTTAATGATTTCGGAAGGAGAGACTTTGAATGAATAAATTTTATCCAAAAAAGGATTGTTTGAAAGAATAATCGCGTTTCGTTCTTTGGTTAAGAAATGAACCTCAACGTCCGTTACCTGTGATTTTAAGGCTCTTATGACAGGTGTAGTCAGCACTATATCACCTATGGAACTGAAACGGATAATTAAAATCTTTCGCTTGGGTACTTCGTCCATTTGTAAAAAAACGTTTGATTAGGCTTGCAAAGATACAAAATTTAAATAAATAAGATATAATGCAAAAAAAAAATTACTAAGCACAATGCAAAACATTATGTAGTTACCTTACCTGTTATCATAACTTTATCCTCTATTCCTGAAATCAAATTATAGCGAGTTAGAATCAAATTATAGAACGCTGTAATTTGATTCTAATTTTCTATAATCAAATTCTAAAAATACGGGACGGAGTTTTATGCCGTTAAAATTTTCTTTTATCTAATTTATTCAAGGTAAAGTTCTATCAAACCTTCGGGTGCGTTGATGGTAATCTGTTGTTTGTTGCGGTCAATTTTGGTTATAACTTGGTCTATTATCGGTATCAAAACCTCTTTTCCCTCATGGTCAATGCTGAAAAGGGCTTGCGGCGAATTATCCAGCACTTCGGTTATCGTACCTACAAACCCAAACCGACTGTCTTCTACCTTAAAACCAATGACTTCGTGATAATAAAACTTCGTTCCGTCCAAAGGCGGCAACAAAGTTAGAGGAAGATAAAGGTCTTTGCCGATAAGCCGTTCGCTGTCTTCAACATCGGTATCCTTAAATCTGATAACCGCCTTGTTATTGTTCAGTCTTATCGCTGCTATTTCATACAATATCAATCGGTTATTTATTTCCACAAATACGCCGTCAAGTTCCGCATAGTCCAAAGGATTATCCACGTCAAGGAAAGCAACAAGTTCCCCCTTGAAACTAAACGGTTTAACAATCTTACCAAGATAAAAACAGTCCTTCTTTTCCATCATCATTCTTATATCTTATTCATTCACCGCCTCTTCATAACGCAGATTCTCTATAATGAACTCCTGCCGTTCGGGAGTGTTGTCTCCCATGTAGAAAGCCAAAACCTCTTTTATTCCACTCTCCTTATTGAGCAGTACAGGCTCAAGTCGCATATCTTTTCCTATGAAATGAGCAAACTCATCGGGCGAAATCTCTCCCAGACCCTTAAACCGCGTTATCTCTGCCGAAGAACCCAAATCGGAAATAGCCTTTTGACGCTCGGCATCGGTGTAACAATAAAACGTTTGTTTGCGATTACGAACGCGGAAAAGAGGTGTTTGCAGTATATAAACGTGTCCGCTTTTAACAAGTTCAGGGAAGAACGACAGGAAAAAAGTCATCAACAGCATACGAATGTGCATTCCATCCACGTCGGCGTCGGTTGCGATAACTATATTGTTATAACGCAGGTTGTCCATTTCCTCGTCAATGTTCAAAGCGTTGTGAAGGAGGTTAAACTCTTCGTTTGTATAAACTACTTCTTTAGTCTTGTTGTAGCAATTATAGGGTTTGCCTCGCAAAGAAAAGACTGCCTGCGTCTGAACGTCCCTACTCTTTGTTATAGACCCACTTGCCGAGTCGCCCTCCGTGATAAAGAGCGTTGATTCCAATCTTCGCTCGTCTTTTGAGTTATAATGTATTTTGCAATCGCGGAGTTTCTTGTTTGTAAGGCTGACTTTCTTTGCCGATTCCCGTGCTAACTTCTTCACATTTTGCATTCCCTTCCGCTCTTTCTCATTGATGATTATCTTTTGCAGAAGAGCCTCCGCTACATCGCCGTGAATGTGCAGGTAATCGTCAAAAGCCTTCTTCACGGTCTCAATAATGAAGGTCTTAACCGCCTGTCCGCTGCCGTCGGGTTTCATATTGGTAGAGCCGAGTTTGGTTTTGGTCTGGCTCTCAAAAACAGGCTCTTCTATGCGAAGGCTTATCGCCGACACCATTCCCGACCTAACGTCAGAGGGTTCAAAATCCCTGTGATAGAAATCACGTGCTACCTTCACGATAGCCTCTCTGAATGCCGATAAATGCGTTCCTCCCTGCGTTGTATGCTGACCATTGACAAAGGAATAGTTTTCTTCACTTACCACTTTGTCGCTGTGCGTTATGGCAAACTCAAAGCCGTTTTCCAAAAGATGAACCACGGGATACAAACCCTCACCTTCCATATTGTTTTGCAGCAAATCAAGCAAACCATTCCGCGATTGAAACTTCTGTCCGTTGAAAAGAATGGTCAGTCCTTTGTTAAGATAGGCGTAATTCCAAATCATCTTTTCCACGTATTCGCTTAAAAAAGTGTAGTTGGCAAATAAACGTCGGTCGCTGTCGGGTTTGAAAGTTATGATAGTGCCGTTTGGTTCGCCGCAAGCAATGATTGGATTGTCTTCAACGAGTTCTCCGGCGGCGAAAGAGGCTGTTTTGGTTTTGCCGTCCCGAATTGACTGCACGTGAAAGTACTCACTGAGGGCATTAACCGCCTTTACACCGACACCATTCATTCCTACGGACTTTTGAAAAGCCACGCTGTCGTACTTTCCGCCGGTATTCATCTTTGAAACGCAATCAACAACGCTTTCCAAAGGGATTCCGCGTCCGTAATCCCTCACTTTAACGAGACCGCTATCAAAATCTATATCAATGTCTATCTGCTTTCCTGCCCCCATAGCAAACTCATCAATGCTGTTATCCACGACTTCCTTGAGCAGGACATAAATTCCATCATCGGACGAAGCCCCTTCGCCGAGTTTTCCTATGTACATACCGGGGCGGAGCCTGATATGTTCGTTCCATTTCAGGCTTTTAATGTTTTCTTGTGTGTAGTTGATTTGGTTTTCCATTGAGTTATCTGTTCAAAATCGGGTGCAAAAGTACTAAAAATTTGCTTTATGGCGGTCGGTTTTCTTTTCGCAGATTGTTTTTTCAGGAACTGTAAGGCAGGTCGCTTTTTGTGGTTTCTATTATGCCTAATCCTTTGTAATGCAATTTGTTTCTAAAATCAAACATATCTTTTTCTGCAACCTTGGGAGCAAAAATCACTTCCTCAGTATTTGGACTCAAGTTTCCATATTCAATGTAAAACGCTTCGCTTTCCGCGTCATGCTTAACTCTTTTCTTATTTTTCAGCATTTCTACCTGAATTATGCGGCATTCCTGCTCCTCTTTGAACGCCACGTGCTTAACCAAATAACGCAAATTCAACAATAACTTTCCTACAACCTCCTCATCCAAACCCTCTATCTTTGTTTTCAACTCATCTAACTTCGTTTGAACCGCTTTCTTTGTCGTTTTAATTTTATCTTCGTACGTTTCAATATTATTCTTCTCTTCTTGCTTCAGCGTATAACTATCTTTATGTCCTACGGACTCAACAAAACCTGTGTCAGGGTCAAGATATATGCAGCGGAAAAGAGGATATTTTTCTCCCTTTTTTATTTCTATTTTATCCCTTTCATTTTCCCCTCCCATTGCAGTAATTTCTACGGACACACATTGAGCAATTTTATCCTTAAAATAGTATTTGTTCAGCACAATGCTTACTCCTGTTGCCTCCTTGCCTTCATTGTTTTTGCCGTAAAGCCGAAACTGATTAAGGTTATTAAGATTGAAGGTGAAAGAACCAATAAAGGCATTGTAAGTATCCGATAATGCTGCATCCTTTTGCTCTATCTTCATTGCATTAAGAAGAGTCAGCCCTTCCTGAGGGTCATTCATCGTATTGGAAATGCCAAGCCGAAACGGGCTACCATTAGAAGGTTCTTTTTTATCACCAAAGAACAGTATCTTTGCCGTATCCAATTTTGTATAATGGGCAAAGGCGATCTCATAATCGTTCTTTGTGCCAACCATTTCAACAAAGCATTCCTTCATAATCAGCAAAGACTGAATATAAACATCCTTATATTTCTTTGTTTTCTTAAATCCTTGCATTGCTTCATTGAAAAAGGGGTCGTATTCTTTGTCTTCCAAAAGTTTATAAACAAATTCAGTTGGATTCTCTTCATAGTTTATCCTATCTAAAACGTCTAATAACGGACAATTTCCTTTTTTCAGATTTTTAACTGCTGATTTTATCTTTCCAAGATTTTTATAAGCAAATCCCATATTGTTGTATGCATCTTCGTAATTGGGATTTAATTTTATTGCCTTCTTATAACATTTTATTGCTTCCTTGTATTGTCCGTTCCAATTCGCATAAGCAACGCCCATATTGTTGTATGCGGCTGCGTAATTGGGATTTAATTTTATTGCCTTCTTATAATATTCTATTGCTTTTTCATATTGTTTGTTCCAATTCGCATAAGCATTTCCCATATTGTTGTATGCGTATGCGTAATTGGGCTGTAACTCTATTGCCTTCTCATAACATTCTATTGCTTTCTCGTATTGCCCGTTCCAATCCTTATAAGCATTTCCCATATTGTAGTATGCGGCTACATAATTGGGCTGTAACTCTATTGCCTTCTTATAACATTCTATCGCTTCTTTGTAATTTTGTTTCCCATCCGCATAAGCATTTCCCATATTGTTGTATGCATCTGCGTCATCAGGCTCTAATTCTATTGCCTTCTCATAACATTCTATCGCTTTTTTGTAATTTTGTTTCCCATCCGCATAAGCAACGCCCATATTGAAATAAGCCTCTGCAAAACCGGGCTTATACTCTATAGCCTTCTCATAACATTCTATTGCTTTTTTGTAATTTTGTTTCCCATCCGCATAAGCAACGCCCATACATAAGTATGCGGCTGCGTAATCGGGCTGTAACTCTATTGCCTTCTCATACCATTCTATTGCTTTTTCGTAATCCAGATTATGAAATGCATCTACACCTTCATTATAGTACTTTTCGGCTAATTGTTCTTTTCTTCTGCTGTCGTTTTTCATCGTTTTAATGGGTATTTAATTAACTATTTGATGTTGTTTGCTTGAAGCCAGTCTTTTGCTTGCTTATATCCGAGTTTTGCAGCCTGCTTCATACAATCTATTCCCTCATCATAGTACTTTAATTTCATATAAGCAGCTCCCAGATTGAAATATGCGTATGCGTCATTAGGATTATATTCTATCCCTTTCTCAAAACATTCTATTGCTTTCTCATACTGCCCGTTCCAAGTCGCATAAGCAAGTCCCATATTAAAATATGCCGTTGCGTCATCGGGATTATACTCCAATGCCTTTTGATAACATTCTATTGCTTTCGCATAATCCTGCTTACACATCGCATATGCATTTCCCAGATTTTGATAAACATCTATGTATTCGGTTTTATATTTTGCAGCCTTCTCATAACATTCCAATGCTTTTTCGTATTGTCCGTTCCACATCCAATAAGCATTTCCCAGATAGAAGTAAGTATTTGCCGCATCAGGTTTTAACTCTATTGCCTTTTGAAAACATTCTATTGCTTTCTCATAATCCTGCTTCCAAGCCGCATAAGCACCTCCCATATTGCTGTATGCGTCTGCGAAATCGGGCTTATACTTTATTGCTTCCTTGTAACAGTTTATTGCTTTGTTGTGTTGTCCGTTCCACTTCTCATAAGCCTCTCCCATAGCATAATATGCTTCCACATTATCGTGTTTATACTCTATGGATTTCTTATAACATTCTATTGCCTTTGCGTATTGTTCGTTCCAATCCTCATAAGCATGTCCCATAACATAATATACTTCTGCGTAATTATAATATGCGTTCGGGTCATTGGGCGATAATTCTATTAACTTTTGAAAACATTCTATCGCTTTCTCAAACTGTCCATGCCAAGTAGCATAAGCCATTCCCATATCGTAATATGCGGCTGCGTAATCGGGCTTACAGGTTACTGCCCGCTTATAACAATCTATTGCTTTTTCGCAATCATTGTTTTTAAATGCCGTATTGCCTTCCTTTAAGTAAGTTTCGGCTAATTTTTCATTTATTTCGTTATCGTTCAACATAATTTTAATAGGTATTTAATCAAATAATATCAGGTTGCAAATATACTATAATTTTTCCAAACGGGACTACGGATAGCCTAAAGCCCGTTATTCTATTCCGTTTGCTTTAAGCCAGTCTTTTGCAGGCTCATATCCGAGTTGTGCAGCCTGCTTCATAGATGCTATTGCCTGCTCATTATCCCCTAATGTTTCATAAGTAATTCCCATAAGATAATATGCGAGTTCATAATCGGGCGAATGCTCTATTGCTTTTTTATAACATTCTATCGCTTTCTCGTATTGTTCGTTCCAATGCCTATAAGCATTTCCCATACATAAGTATGCCTCTGCGTAATCGGGCTTCAACGCTATAGCCTTCTCGTAACATTCTATCGCTTTATCATAATCAAAGTTGTCTGCCGCAGAAGCATTTCCCGTATTGTAGTATGCGTCTGCAAAGTCGGGCAGTAATTTTTTTGTCTGCTCATAACTCCATTTCCATTCCTCATAAGCATCGCCCATATCGCAATAAGCCTCCGCATAATCGGGCTTATACTTTATTGCCTTCTCGTAACATTCTATTGCCGCCTTATACTGCGTGTCCCAATCCATATAAACACGTCCCATAAGGTAATATGCGTACCCATAATCCTCCTTATACATTACGGCATGCTCCAAGCATTTTATTGCTTTATCATATTGTTCGTTCCAAATATAATAAGCAAGTCCCATACTATAATATGCGTCTGAATAATCGGGCTTATATTCTATTGCCTTTTGATAACATTCTATTGCTTTATCATATTGACTGTCCAAATTATAATAAGCAACTCCCATAAGATAATAAGCCTCTGCATAATCGGGCTTATATTTTATTGCCTTCTCACAACATTTTATTGCCTTCTTGTATTGTCCGTTGTTATACAAGTCAATGCCTTCGGTAAGATGCTTTGAGGCAACATAATCCTGCGACCAACCCTGTAAAGCGAGCATCACTAATACCGAAATAAGAATAAATTTTTTCATTTTTTTAATGTGTTTATTTGTTATCAATTTTTATCAGGCTGCAAAGATAAATAAAATTGTTATAATGAGAGTACGACACGTACCAAAGATACTATAATTTTCTATAATAAAATTTCTATTCTCTTAAAGTACGTTATATTACTTAGTTCTTTCAATCCACCTCTTTGCTGCCTCATCTCCGAGTTGTGCAGCCTGCTTCATAGATGCTATTGCCTGTTCCTTATCTCCCAGATCCTCATATGCATGTCCCATCCAGTAATAAGCGGCTGCGTAATCGGGCTTTAACTCTATTGCCTTTTGAAAACATTCTATTGCCTTCTCGTATTGTCCGTTCCAAGCCTCATAAGCATCTCCCATCCAGAAATAAGCGTCCGCGTAATCGGGCTTATACTCTATTGCCTTTTGATAATATTCTATTGCTTTTTGATATTGTCCGTTCCAATACCTATAAGCATGTCCCATCCAGAAATAAGCGTCCGCGTCATCGGGCTTATACTCTATAGCCTTTTGATAATATTCTATTGCCTTCTCATATTGTTCATTCCAATTCTCATAAGCACGTCCCATCCAGTAATAAGCGTATACTGAATTAGGCTCTAATTCTATTACCTTTCCGTAACATTCTATTGCTTTCTCATATTGTCCGTTCCAATGCCTATAAGCATGTCCCATCCAAAGATAAGCGTCTGCATAATTGGGCTTTAATTCAATAGCCTTTTGATAACATTCTATTGCCTTTTGATATTGTCCATTCCAATTCTTATAAGCCCATCCCATCCAAAGATAAGCGTATGCAAAATCGGGCTGTAATTTTATACATTTCTTAAAACATTCTATTGCTTTTTCGTATTGTCCATTCCAATCCGCATAAGCACTCCCCATAAGTCCATAAAATATTGAGGCTTGGGGCTTTAATTTTATTGCTTCCTTATAACATTCTATTGCTTTTTCGTATTGTCCGTCCCAATTCTTATAAACACTCCCCATACCCCAATAAGCGAATACAAAATCGGGCTGTAATTTTATACATTTCTTAAAACATTCTATTGCTTTCTCATATTGCCCGTCCCAATCTCTATAAGTACTCCCCATCCAAAGATAAGCGAGTACGTAATCGGGCTTTAACTCAATAGCCTTTTGAAAATATTCTATCGCTTTGGCGTAATTGTCATTCTTTAATGCCACATAACCTTCATCATAGTATTTTTCGGCTAACTGTTCGTTTGTTTGGCTGTCGTTTTCCATAATTTTAACGGGTGTTTAATTAACTAATTTTATGACATTCTTTTAATCCATTCCTTTGCGTCCTCATTTCCAAGTTCTGCGGCTTGCTTAAAATATGTTTTTGCCTGCTCTCTGTTGCCTATTGCAAGATAAGTACCCCCCATATTGCAATAAGCGGCTGCAAAATCGGGATTTAACTCTATTGCCTTCTTATAACATTCTATTGCTTTCTCATATTGTCCGTTCCAAGCCTCATAAGCAACGCCCATACCTTTATAAGCGGACGCGTAATCGGGCTTTAATTCTATTGCTTTCTCAAAACATTCTATTGCCTTCTCGTATTGTCCGTTCCATTTCGCATAAGCATTTCCCATATCGTAGTATGCGCCTGCGTAATCGGGCTTTAATTCTATTGCCTTTTGATAACATTCTATTGCTTTTTCATATTGTCCGTTCCAATTCTCATAAGCAATTGCCATAAGGTTATAAAAGATTAAGTCTTGGGACTTTAATTTTATTGCTTCCTTATAACATTCTATTGCTTTTTCATATTGTCCGTTCCAAGCCTCATAAGCACTCCCCATACCCCAATAAGTGAATACAAAATCGGGCTTTAATTTTATTGCTTCCTTATAACATTCTATTGCTTTCTCATATTGTCCGTTCCAATCTGCATAAACATGTCCCATCCGATAGTAAGCGTCCGCGTCATCGGGCTCATATTCTATAGCCTTCTTATAACATTCTATTGCTTTCTCGTATTGTCCGTTCCATTCATAGTAAGCCTCTCCCATCCAGGAATAAGCGTCTGCGTAATCGGGATCTAACTCAATAGCCTTTTGAAAACATTCTATTGCCTTTTCGTATTGTCTGTTCCACACCCAATAAGTATACCCCATCCAATAATAAGCGTCTGCGTAATCGGGCTTACAGGTTACTGCCCGCTTATAACAATCTATTGCTTTTTCGTAATCATTATCTTCAAAGGCTGTTTCGCCTTCTTCAAAGTATTTTTCGGCTAACTGTTCTTTTATTCTGCTGTCGTTTTCCATCGTTTTAAGGGTATTTAATCAATGTTTCATTTTACAAAAAAGAGATTTCAATGCTTTGAAAAACCGATATTTTATGCTGTTTTTTTGAAGCCACTTTTTTGCTTTATCATTTCCAAGTTCTGCGGCTTTCTTAAAATATGTTTTTGCCTGCTTTCGGTCTCTTAAAAAAAGATAAGTAAATCCTGTAAAGCAATAAGCCATTGCAAAATTGGGCTCTAACTCTATTGCCTTCTTATAACATTCTATTGCTTTTTCATAATCCTGCTTCCAATTCTCATAAACAAGTCCCATATTGACGTATGCCACTACATCATCGGGCTTTAACTCTATTGCCTTTTGATAACATTCTATTGCCTTTTCGTATTGTCCGTTCCAATGCCTATAAGCAAGTCCCATAAAGAAATAAGCCTCCGCAAAATCGGGCTTTAATTCTAATGCATTCTCAAAACATTCTATTGCTTGTTCATAATCCTGTATTTCTACATAAGCATATCCCATACTTGAAAAATAATGGGGTGCGTTATCGGGCTTATACTTTATAGCCTTTTCATAACATTCTATTGCAACCTCATAATTCTGTTTCCATTTCTCATAAGCAAGTCCCATTTTGTAGTAAGCCCTTGCGTAATCGGGCTTATAACCTATAGCCTTTTGATAGTAGCCTATTGCTTTCTCGTAATCCTTGTTACAAAACGCCGTTCCACCTTTCTCAAAGTACTTTTCGGCTACTTGTTCGTTTGTTTTGCCGAGTTCTATTGCTCTCTTAAAATATATATTTGCCTGTTTTCTATCTCCCAAATTTTCATAAGCATTTCCAATATCAAAATAAGCGTTTGCGTCATCGGGATAATACTCTAATGCCTTCTCGTAACATTCTATTACTTTTTTATCTTGTCCGTTCCAATTCGCATAAGCACCTCCCATATTGTTGTATGCGGCGGCAAAATCGGGCTTTAACTCTATTGCCTTTTGATAACATTCTATTGCTTTTTCATAATCCAGCTTCCAATACTTATAAGCATTTCCCATATTGACGTATGCTTTTGCGTAATCGGGCTTATACTTTATTGCCTTTTGATAACATTCTATTGCTTTTTCGTATTGTCCGTTCCAATTAAAATAAACATTTCCCATATTGTAGTATGCGTATGCGTAATTGGGTCTTAATTCTATTGCCTTTTCATAACATTCTATTGCTTTCGCATATTGTCCATTCCAAGCCGCATAAGCACCTCCCATTACAAAATAAGCATCTGCGTCATCAGGATTATACTTTATTGCCTTTTCGTAACAATTTATTGCTTTTTCATATTGCCAGTTCCAATTCTCATAAACACGTCCCATAGAGAAATAAGCCTCTGCGTCATCAGGCTCTAATTCTATTACCTTCCCGTAACATTCTATTGCTTTCTCATATTGTCCGTTCCAATTCTCATAAGCAAGTCCCATATTGTAATATGCATCCGCGTCATCAGGCTTATACTCTATTGCCTCTTCATAACATTCTATTGCCTTTTCGTATTGTCCGTTCCAATTCTCATAAGCCCGTCCCATATCGTAATATACAAATGCTTTTTCGGGAAAATATTCTAATGCTTTCTTAAAACATTCTATTGCCTTCTCGTATTGTCCGTTCCAAGCCGCATAAGCATTTCCCATATATAAATAAACCTCGGCGGCATCCTCAGGAGATTTAATAACTTCTTCCCAACATCTTATCGCTTCCCCGTAACATTCTATTGCCTTTTCGTATTGTCCGTTCCAATTATAATAAGCATCTCCCATTTTGAAATGAGCCGTCACGTGATCGGGGTCATATTCTATTACCTTCTTAAAACATTCTATTGCTTTTTCATATTGTCCGTCAAAATCCTTATAAGCATTTCCCATATTGTAGTAAGCATCTGCGTAATCAGGCTTATACTTTATTGCCTTTTGATAACATTCTATTGCTTTTTCAAATTGCCAGTTCCAATTTCTATAAGTAATCCCCATAAAGAAGTAAGCGTCTGCGTAATCAGGCTTTAATTCAATAGCCTTTTGATAACAATCTATTGCTTTTTCATATTGCCAGTTCCAATTCTGATAAACACGTCCCATAGAGAAATAAGCCTCTGCGTAATCAGGCTTACAGGTTACTGCCCGCTTATAACAATCTATTGCTTTTTCGTAATCATTATCTTCAAAGGCTGTTTCGCCTTCTTCAAAGTATGTTTCGGCTAACTGTTCTTTTATTCTGCTGTCGTTTTCCATAAGTTCAAGGGGTATTTAATCAAATAATATCAGGTTGCAAAGATAAATAAATTTTCTATAACGGGAGTACGACACGTACCAAAGATAAATAAACTTTTTCAAACGGGACTACGGACAGCCAAAAGCCCGTTATTCTATGCCATTAACTGCAAGCAAATTCTTTGCGTTCTCATTTCCGAGTCGTGCAGCCTGCTTTATACAACTTATTCCCCAACTTTCGTCTCCTAATTCAAAATAAGCAACTCCCATATTGCAATAAGCCTCTGCGTAATCGGGCTTTAATTTTATTGCTTCCCCGTAACATTCTATTGCTTTTGCGTATTGTCCGTTCCAATAATAATAAGCAAGTCCCATACAATAATATGCATCTGCGTAATCGGGCTTATATTTTATTACTTCCTTATAACATTCTATGGCTTTCTCATATTGTCCGTTCCAATTGAAATAAGCATTTCCCATATTGTAGTATGCGTCTGCGTAATCGGGCTTTAATTCTATTGCTTTCTCATAATATTCTATTGCCTTCACATATTGTCCGTTCCAATCCTTATAAGCATTTCCCATATTGCTGTATGCGCCTGCGTAATCGGGCTTTAACTCAATAGCCTTCTTATAATATTCTATCGCTTTTTGATATTGTCCGTTCCAAAATTGATAAGCACTTCCTATATTGTTGCATGCTCCTGCAAAATCGGGCTTATATTCTAATGCTTTCTTAAAACATTCTATTGCCTTTTCGTAATTACGGTTATGAAATGCTATTTCACCTTCATCAAAGTACTTTTTGGCTAATTGTTCGTTTGTTTGGCTGTCGTTTTCCATAATTTTAATAGGTATTTAATCAACTATTTTATTCCGTTTTCTTTAAGCCATGCCTTTGCAAAATAACTTCCAAGTTCTGCGGCTTTCTTCATAGATGTTACAGCCTGCTTGCGGTCTCCTAATGCTTCATAAGCATCTCCCATATTATAGTATGCATCTGCAAAATCGTGCTTATACTCTATTGCCTTCTTATAACATTCTATGGCTTTCTCATATTGTTCGTTCCAATCATAATAAGTAAGTCCCATATCGTTGTAAGCATCTGCGTAATCGGGCTTTAATTCTATAGCCTTCTCATAACATTCTATTGCTTTTTCGTGTTGAGAATTCCAATCCTCATAAGCATTTCCCATAAGGTAATACGTGAATGCATTATCTCCATTGTACTTTATTGCCTTTTGAAAACATTCTATTGCTTTTTCGTGTTGTTCGCCCCATCTTTCATACGCATATCCTATGCGGAAATAATCGTATGCTAAATCGGGATTCAACGCTATTGCCTTTTCGTAACATTCTATTGCTTTCCCATGTTGTAGTAACCAATCCTGATAGGCAAGTCCCATATTATAGTATGCGGCTGTGTCATCGGGCTTTAACTCTATTGCCTTCTCGTAACATTCTATTGCTTTTTCGTATTGATTATTCCAACCACAATAAGCATCGCCCATATAAAAATATGCGTCTGCCGCATCAGGCTCTAATTCTATTACCTTTTGAAAACATTCTATTGCTTTTTCGTATTGTTCGTAACCAAACTGATAAGCACTTCCCATATTGAGATAGGCATCTACGTAATCGGGCTTTAACGCAATAGCCTGCTCGCAACACGCTATTACTTTCTCATAATCCCTGCTTTCAAATGCTTTTGTGCCTTGTTGAAACCATTCTTCAGCCGTTTGTGAGTTGGCATTAAACCCGATACAACCAAATATCAGGCTCGTAATAATTGCTTTAATTTTCATGTCTCTTCGTTTTAATGTTGTTTTTATTAACTATTCTATTCCGTTTTCTTTAAGCCAATTCTTTGCAGACTCATGTCCGAGTTGTGCAGCCTGCTTCATAGATGCTATTGCCTGCTCGTTGTCTCCTGTTTTAAGATAAGCAGCCCCCATATTGTAGTATGCCATTGATAAATCCAGCTTATGCTCTATTGCCTTCTCCCAACATTCTATTGCCTTTTGATAACATTCTATTGCTTTTTCATATTGTTTGTTCCAATGATAATAAGCACCCCCCATATTAACGTATGCGTATGCTAAATCGGGCTTACAGGTTACTGCCCGCTTATAACAATCTATTGCCTTTTCGCAATCATTGTTGCTAAATGCCGTATTGCCTTCTTTAAAGTATGTTTCGGCTAATTGTTCTTTTATTCTGCTGTCGTTTTCCATAATTTTAACGGGTGTTTAATCAACTATTTAATTCCGTTTTCTTTAAGCCAATATTTTGCATCCTCATCTCCGAGTTCTGCAGTCTTCTTTATACAACTTATTGCTTGCTTGTCGTCTCCCATTAAGCCATAAGCAGCCCCCATATTGCGATAAGCGGCTGCTAAATCGGGCTTTAATTCTATTGCCTTCTTATAACATTCTATGGCTTTATCATATTGTCCATTCCAATCCCTATAAGCATTTCCCATATAAAAATATGCCGTTGCGTAATCGGGATTATACTCTAATGCCTTTTGATAACATTCTATTGCTTTCGCATATTGTCCATTCCAATTCGCATAAGCAAGTCCCATATAAAAATAAGCGTTCGCGTAATCGGGATTATACTCTAATGCCTTTTGATAACATTCTATTGCTTTCGCATATTGTCCATTCCAAGCCGTATAAGTAATTCCCATATTGTGGTATGCTTTTGCGTCATCAGGCTTTAATTTTATACATTTCTTATAACATTCTATTGCTTTTTCATATTGCCCGTTCCACTTATAATAAGCAACTCCCATATTGTTGTATGCTCCTGCAGAATCGGGCTTTAATTCTATAGCCTTCTCATAACATTCTATTGCTTTCTCATATTGTCCGTTCCAATCACAATAAGCATCGCCCATATTGAAATAAGCCTCTGCAAAATCGGGCTTATATTCTAATGCTTTCTCCAAACATTTTATCGCTTTCTCATAATCACTATTATCAAAGGCTGTTTCGCCTTGTTGAAACCATTCTTCAGCCGTTTGCGATTTGGTATTAAACCCGAGAAAACCAAATATCGAATTGTTAATAACTGCTTTAATTTTCATGTCTATTCGTTTTAATGTTGTTTTTATTAACTATTTTATTCCGTTTTCCAGAAGCCATTGCTTTGCGTCCTCATCTCCGAGTTGTGCAGCCTGCTTTATACAACTTATTGCCTTGTTTCCGTCTCCCATTAAGCCATAAGCCCCTCCCATAAAAAAGTATGCATCTGCTAAATCGGGATTATACTCTATTGCCTTCTCCCAACATTCTATTGCTTTCTCATATTGCTCGTTCCAAGCCGCATAAGCATTTCCCATATTGTTGTATGCGTTTGCGTAATCGGGCTTTAATTCTATTGCCTTCTCCCAACATTCTATTGCTTTCTCATATTGCTCGTTCCAATGCTTATAAGCATGTCCCATATTGTTGTATGCGTTTGCGTAATCGGGCTTATACTCTATAGCCTTCTCATAGCATTCTATCGCTTTCTCATATTGTCCGTTCCAAGCCGCATAAGCAATTCCCATATTGTAGTAAGCGTATGCGGCATCGGGCTTACAGGTTACTGCCCGCTTATAACATTCTATTGCTTTCTCGTAATCCTTATTATAAAATGCAATTACACCTTCACCAAAGTATGTTTCGGCTAATTGTTCTTTTATTCTGCTGTCGATTTCCATAGTTTTAATGTTGTTTTAATCAATTAAATTCAGGTTGCAAAGATATTAAAATTATTTGTAACGAGAAAATTATTTAATAAAATAAAATTTCAACGCAGTTTGGCACGATTATTGCTATGAATAATTTGAAAAAAACACAACAAAATGAAAACAAAAGCAATCAAAATCCCGCAAGGGTCAATGCTCAACAAAGCATTGCAGAAAGAAAACAAAGTTACAAACCCATTAAAAGCAGAAAGGAGGTATTATTATGAGTATCAAGTATGTTAAAGTGCAACGAAACATCAGCACAGGCACCACTCCGGGAGTACGTTATTTGGCAAGGATTTTCCGTTCAGGCAACATCACCATTGAGCAACTTGCAGCCGAAATATCGGAAGCAACCACCGTCTCTTTCCCTGACGTTTTGGCTTCGGTAAAAGCATTGGAGATTATCATATCTCGTCATGTGCTTAACTCGGAAGCAGTGAAACTCGGTATGTTGGGAATGTTCGCTCCGGGCATCAAGGCTACCGCCAAATCAACTCTTGCACAGGTTGACCCCACTACCATTCAACGGGCTTACTGTCGCTTCTATCCCTCGGCTACATTTATGAATCAGTTGGATAAGGCTTCGTTTGAGGAGGCTAACTTGGATATTACAGGTCTGCAGCCTTAAATTCCAACCCGTAGAAAACAAAATTACATTCTACTCTTTCAAACCGGGATAATCCTTAACGGGTTATCCCAATTTTTTTGCCTTTTTGCGTCCCAACGAAACCTGATTCTGCGTTCACGAAACTTGATTATAGAATCACGAAACTTGATTATAGAATTCTATAATTTGATTCTAGCGTTCCGGAATCAAGTTTCGTGATTCTATAATCAAGTTTCAGGATTCCGTGATTTGATTCTATGGCGTTGGCATCAAATTACGGAAAATTACAATCAAATTCCGCCGTTTTTACATCAAATTTCACGAAATTTTCATCAAATAATAACAGATTACAATCAAAATTTATCATATTATATTCAAATAATAACAGATTATAATCACGAAATATCAAAATAAAATCAAAAAAAATGATAACCGAAACCGTATCCGATAAAATTAAAATGAGTATCTTTGCCGCCGAAAAAAAGATATAAAACAGTATGAAAAAGCAAAAAATAATTCATTACCAAGAGTTTGACAGCCTTAATGCCCTTCCGCCTGACGATAAGGAACTTATGCTCATGGCAAGGCAGGCTGCAACCGGTTCCTACAGCCCTTTCTCCCGGTTCAAAGTCGGTTCTGCCGTCCGTTTGGACGATAACACGGTGGTCTTCGGCTCTAATCAGGAGAACGTATCGTATCCCAACGGGCTGTGTGCCGAAAGGGTCGCTCTCTTTGCAGCGGGCAGCGATGTTAAAGGTCGCAGGGTGAAGGCAATAGCAGTGTCGGCAGAAAAGGACGGACATCTCGCTGCGGCGATGCCCTGTGGTGCTTGCCTGCAAACAATGTTGGAGACCGAAAAACGCAGTAATCAGCCGATTACCGTTCTTATCGCTCTCGGCGAAGAGCGTTGTATGAAGGTTGAAGGGGTGAAGAATTTGATGCCTTTTGCCTTCAACGAATTTTAAGCAAATGATACCGTTATCTCAACCGCATTTTGTCATATCAAAACGTTTTTGTACCTTTGCCGAGTTTTAATTTGTATTTGTATAACGATATTTCAATAAATTATGAGGTTCTTAAAAGTTAATAAACCAAGACAGTTTGAGTACAAACCCCGCTTCTACGACCCCAAAAAGGAGAAATTGGAGCAGTTAAAGGCGAAGTACGGGGCTATAGAAGGCGAACGATACAACAGAAGGATAAATTTCCGCGCCGCAATGAACGAAAAGAAAAGCGAAAAGATAGGAAAACCCGTCCCAATGCTGAAAATAATCGTCTATGCCTGCGTTGCGGTGGCACTGATTTACGTCTTACTTTACTTCATTGAGCAATGGCGATAATCAAAGTTCTTAACGACAACATAGCAAACCAGATTGCTGCGGGGGAAGTGGTGAATCGTCCCGCTTCTGTGGTGAAAGAACTGATGGAAAACTCCATTGACGCAGGGGCTACGCAAATTACGCTCATTGTAAAGGACGCCGGCAAAACGCTTATCCAAATCATAGACAACGGATGCGGTATGGACAGGGACGATGCTCAGGTTTGTTTCACTCCTCACGCCACTTCCAAAATCTCTTCCGCCGATGACCTGTACTCATTGCAGACTATGGGGTTCAGAGGTGAGGCTTTGGCGTCCATAGCAGCCATTTCCTTTGTGGAATTGCGAACGAAGAGAAAGACAGACAAGGCTCCCACAGGTACGCTTGTTTGCGTTGAGGGCGGCGAAATCAAAAAAGTAGAAGAGGTTCTTTGCGATAACGGCACATCTATCAGCGTTAAGAACATCTTTTTTAATACTCCGGCAAGGCGAAACTTCCTTAAATCGGACAGCATTGAGAATTCACACATCACGGAAGAGTTTATCCGTATAGCCCTCTGTCGTAACGAAATAGCCTTCACCTGTTACAGCAACGACAAACTGCTCTTTAAACTCGACAAAACCCCATTCCGCAAACGTATAACCGACATCTTCGGCAAGCGATACGAGGAAAAACTCCTCCCAATCACCGAAGAAACCGACATAGTGAGCATCAACGGCTTCATATCCAAAATCGACCTCGTTAGAAAAAGCAAAGACGAGCAGTATTTCTTTGTTAATGGCAGGTTTATGAGACATCCGTACTTTGCAAACGCCATCTCGCGTGCCTATACGGGACTTATTCCCGATGGAACGCACCCCTGTTTTGTTGTTTGCCTGCAAGTGAAGCCCGAAAACATAGATGTGAATATCCATCCCTCAAAAACGGAAATCAAATTCTTGGATGAACGCTTCATATACAGCATTCTGCACGCTGCAGCCAAGCGTTGTCTCGGTCTTTTCGCACTTGAGACTCAGATAGACTGGGATTTGCCGACCACCATTGAGTTTTCACCCAAACCAACCGACACTCCACCCAAACCGCCTACCATTTCATACAACCCAAACTACACTCCCTTTAAGGCAAATACCGATTTTGACCGTCCAACGCCCAATCCTACGGAACTGAACATCGTTCTGCCGCAACCGACGGACACTCCGCCGCCGCCCAAACCCTTTCAAACGGCACAGAAATATATTGTGGTGCCGCACAGGGAGAGTTTGGTTATAATCAATCAACAAAGGGCTTCGTTCAAAGTGCTTTACGACAGGTTTATGTCGGCTGCCGAGTCGGTGATAACCCCTCAAAAACTGCTCTTTCCTCATAACCATTTCTTCAATCCTGCCATCAGTTTCAGGTTGTTGGAATTTGGTGCGGAGTTACAACGCTTTGGTTTTGAGGTTGCTTATAAGGCTGACGGTTCTTTTGACATCACGGCGACTCCAGCCGATTTCACCATAGAGCAATCAACGGATGCCATTGACCAATGGCTCAACGATATTGCCACAATGAGCGATGACGATGACCAGCGCCGACATCATACCGCCGTAACCTTCGCTCAACGCCTCAGCATCCGCAACGGACAGAGCCTCAGCGAAGAAGAAATTAACAGCCTCCTGTCTCAACTCTACGCCACCGCCGATTGCGAACATACCTGCCTCAACGAACGTATCTTAATCCGCATTTCACCCGACCGTTTGGACACCCTGTTTCAATAAAACGGCATTCCGTAAAATTTATTTATCTTTGGTACGTGTCGTACTGAAGTTACAAATAATTTTAGTATCTTTGCAGCCTGATATTATAAAGTTATGGAATGGCTAAATATTGTTTGTGATTGCTTAAATGCTGACAGAACGATTGCGATTGTAAGTCTTATTATTGCGATTGTAGGTCTTTTTATTACGTTTAAGGCTTGGAATTCTGCTAAAGAAGCAAACAAAAACACAAAGGAAATACTAACTGATATACAAAAAACTACAAGAACTATAAAAATACTTCTCGAAAACCTGATTTCAAAGATTGTAAAAGAAAATCCAAATCCAAATGACTTATTACCAAACGATATAAAGACTATTAAGGCTTATGATGAAATCAATACCAATCCTCAAACTGCCGAAGAATTGTTCTTGAAAGGTTATGCCGCACAAACGAAAAATGAATATGAAAACGCAATAGAATATTATAAGAAAGCAATAGAATTAAAGCCCGATGAACCCGTCCCATACAACAATATGGGAAATGCTTATCAGAATTGGAACGGACAATATGAAAAAGCAACAGAATGTTTTGAGAAAGCAATAGAATGTTATGAGAAGGCAATAAAATTAAAGCCCAATTACGCAGATGCATACTACAATATGGGAAATGCTTATCAGAATTGGAACGGACAATACGAAAAGGCAATAGAATGTTATAAAAAGGCAATAGAATTAAATCCCGATGACGCAGTCGCATACAACAATATGGGAAATGCTTATGGAACAGGATTGCAACAATATGAGAAAACAATAGAATGTTATAAGAAGGCAATAGAATTAAAGCCCGATTACGCGGACGCTTACTACAATATGGGAAATGCTTATGGAACAGGATTGCAACAATACAAGAAAGCAATAGAATGTTATGAGAAGGCAATAGAATTAAAGCCCGATGACGCAGACGCTTACTACAATATGGGAAATGCTTATGGAACAGGATTGCAACAATATGAGAAAGCAATAGAATGTTATAAGAAGGCAATAGAATTAAAGCCCGATTACGCGGACGCATACAACAATATAGGAGTTGCTTATGAAAAAGGATTGCAACAATACAAGAAAGCAATAGAATGTTATGAGAAGGCAATAGAATTAAAGCCCGATGACGCGGTCGCATACTACAATATGGGATATGCTTATGACGATTGGAAAGGACAATATGAGAAAGCGGTAGAATGTTACGAAAAGGCAATAGAGTTAAAGCCCGATTATGCAGAGGCTTATAATAATATGGGATTGGCTTATAATAATTGGAAACGGGATTATGAAAAAGCAATAAAATGTTATGAGAAGGCAATAGAATTAAAGCCCGATGACGCGGACGCATACTACAATATGGGAAATGCTTATGCGAATTGGAACGGACAATATGAAAAAGCAATAGAATGTTATGAGAAGGCAATAGAGTTAAAGCCCGATGATGCAGATGCTTACTACAATATGGGACTTGCTTATGCGGAATTAGGAGACAACGAGCAAGCAATAGCATCTATGAAGCAGGCTGAACAACTCGGAGATGAGCCTGCAAAGCAATGGCTTGAAGAAAACGGAATAAAATAACGGGCTTTGGGCTATCCGTAGTCCCGTTGTAGAAAATTATAATCCCTTTGGTACGTGTCGTACTGACGTTATAAAAAATTTATTTATCTTTGGTACGTGTCGTACTCACGTTATAGAAAATTTATTTATCTTTGCAGCCTGAAATTAGTTGATAAAAAAATCTTAAAACTATGAATTACATTGACAAAATAAAGGCATACCTCGCCAAAAGGCAATGGTACAAAGGCAAAAAAGCCTTCAAAACACGACAATACGAAAAAGGAATACAACATTACGAAAAAGCCCTGAAATTAAAGCCTAATTACCCTGAGGCTTACCGCAGTATGGGAGTTTGTTACGCCGCTTGGCACGGTCAATACGAAAAAGCAATAGAATGTTATCAAAAAGCAATAGATTTAAAACCCAACTACGCAGAGGCTTATCGCAATATGGGAGTTGCTTACTCCGCTTGGAAATGGCAATACGAAAAAGCAATGGAATGTTTTCAAACCGCCGTAATATATAAGCCCGACTTGGCAGAGGCTTACTTCAATATGGGAACCGTTTACAGAGACTGGAACAAACAATTCCAAAAAGCAATAAAATGTTATAAAAAAGCCATTGATTGCAAACCCGATTACGCAAAGGCTTATCTCAATATGGGAACGGCTTACAGGTTTTGGAAAAGAAAGTTTGAGCAGGCAGTGAAATGTTACGAGATGGCAATAGAATTAAAGCCCGATTACGTAGATGCTTATCTCAATCTGGGAAAAACTTATCGTGTCTGGAATAAACAATACGAAAAAGCAATAGAATATTACAAAAAAGTATTGGAATTAAATCCCAATCTGGCGGAGGCTTATTACAATCTGGGAAAACTTTATCGCGTTTGGGACAATCAATACGACAAAGCCTTTGAATACTTTGATAAAGCATTGAAACTGAAACCCGACTATGCAAAATTATATCTCTATATGGGCAAAATGTATCTAAGTATGGGTAACAAAGAACGTGGAACGGAAGCCATAAAAAAAGCAGCGGATTTAGGCGTTAAGGCAGCCAAAGATTTACTTGCCGAAAACGACCCCGACGCAATAAGTTTGCAGGATATTGAAACGGAAGATTAAGGTTTCCTCTGCCGTTTAACCATAATGATAAAGCAACTTTCCAATAAGGATTTGGGGCGAATAAGCCCTCAGGAGTTTCGCCTGACGGAAAAGATTCCGCTCGTGGTAGTCTTGGACGGCATTCGCAGCATGCACAATGTCGGCAGCGTCTTTAGAACCTGCGATGCGTTTTGTGTAGAGCGGCTTGTGTTGTGCGGAATTACGCCTACGCCACCGCACAGAGAGATTCAAAAGACAGCCTTAGGAGCAACCGAAACCGTTCTTTGGGAATATGAGGCGGATATAACAGAAATCATCAAACGTTTTAAGGCGGAAGGTCGTATTGTTTATGCACTTGAACAAACCAATCAAAGCATCCTGCTTAACGAAATGACAATCAATCCCGATGAAAAGGCTGTTTTGATACTCGGCAATGAGGTTTTTGGAGTATCACAGGAGGTTTTAGACCTTGTGGATGCGGCTATAGAAATACGGATGACAGGCAGCAAACATTCCTTAAATGTTTCGGTGGCGGCAGGAATTGGTATCTATAAATTCTTTGAGGCAACCATCGGATTATAAGCACATAAGGGCTGTTTTCATACGGCATTATGGCGGTTGGTTTTGTCAATTCGGAAAATTATTGTACCTTTGCACCTTCGTTTTAGTAAAATTTTGTTAATTTACATTATGGGGAAAAGAAATTTAATTTTGGCTATAAACCCGGGTTCTACCTCTACAAAGATAGCCATTTACGAGGATAACACGCCTCTTTTTACAAAGAATATAAAGCACTCTGCAAATGAACTTAATCAATTTGCAAAGATAACCGACCAATACGGCTTCCGTAAAAATCTTATACTGGAAGAGGTTGGCAATGCGGGCTTTGACATAAACGAAATTCGCATCGTGATAGGCAGAGGTGGCTTATTAAAACCTATCAAATCAGGAGTCTGGATGGTGAATGCTGCAATGCTTGACGACTTACAGGCAAGCCGTTACGGGCAACACGCAAGTAATCTCGGTGCAATCATTGCTCACAATATCGCATCCTCCATTGAGGGTGCCGAAGCCATAATTGCCGATCCCGTTGTGGTGGATGAACTGTCCGATATGGCTCGTATAAGCGGTCATCCCTTGATGCCGCGAAAATCTATCTTCCATGCCCTTAATCAAAAGGCTATTGCACGGCGGTATGCTGCCGAATGCGGAAAAAAATATGAAGATTTGAACCTCATTGTAGTTCATTTGGGCGGCGGCATATCAATAGGTGCGCACGAGAAAGGACTTGTTACGGATGTCAATCAGGCTTTGGACGGCGATGGACCTTTTTCTCCCGAACGTACAGGCTCGTTACCGGTTAATGAAGTGATAAATATATGTTTCAGCGGCAAGTATAGCGAAAATGAAATAAGGAAAATGGTTTGCGGAGCGGGCGGATACGTTGCCTATCTCGGTACTAACGATGCTCTTGTTGTTGAAACGAAAGCGCAGGAAGGAGATAAGGAGTCTGCCTTCCTTCAATCGGCTATGGTATATCAGGTTGCCAAGTCCGTAGGAGCAGCAGCCACCGTGTTAAAAGGAGATATTGACGCTATTTTGGTTACCGGTGGCATAGCGTACAGCAAACCCTTCACGGCAGAACTCACGGAACGCATAGCATTTCTTGCACCAGTTAAGATTTATCCGGGCGAAGACGAGATGGGAGCCTTGGCTCAAAACGCTGCAATGTACCTTAAAGGTGAAGCAAAGGCAAAAGAATACAAATAAATCTGCTTCCCCTACTCTTTTTCTTCAATCCGCTGTAACCATTGCAGCCTTCGACGAAAGGAATCGGTAATTTGTTATTCCGTAATGAAATTTGTAAGATATATGGTTTATGAAGGTGAATATGAAAGTTATTTTTGAGACGGTATGTCTTTCATTTGTTGTCCTTATTGCCGTATCCTGCGGAGGCAAACAGGCTTCCGTTGAACGTATTACGCTTGACGGACTGATTCAAGGGACTTATTATCATATCGTATATTACTCTCCAACAACGGATAACTCATTACAGGTGAAGCAAGGCATAAACCGTATCTTCAAAGCGGTAGATGCAAGTCTTTCTCTCTGGAATGAAGAGTCGGTTCTTTCAAAAGCCAACAACGGAGAAAACATTGAACTTGACAGTATTTTTATTGACAATTTTAATCTCTCACAGGAAATTTCCAAACTGACCGACGGGGCATTTGATATAACCATCGGCAATTTGGTAAAGGCGTATGGATTTGCCAATAAGCAACGTATAAAACTGTCTGATGCTCAAATAGATTCTTTACTTCAAGGAGTGGATTACAGGAAAGTTGCGATTACGGCAGACAAACGCCTGAAAAAATTACCAGTAACTTCTTTGGATTTCAATGCAATAGCACAAGGATACACCACAGACCTGATAAGCAGTTATCTTCTCTCGGTTGGCATAAATGATTTCGTGGTAGATGTCGGCGGAGAGGTGTTTGCACATGGCAGCAAACCAAATAATGAAGCGTGGTTGGTAGCAATAGAAGAGCCGTCAGTTGATTCGCTGAGCGAGCAAACTTACAAAAAGGCGGTTTATTTGCGGAATGAAAGTATCGTAACTTCGGGTTCTTATCGCAAATACTACGTTGAGAACGGCATAAAGTACTCTCATACCATTGATCCCCGAAATGGCAAACCCGTAACGCACAGCCTGTTATCCGTATCGGTCATTGCAAAGAAGAGTTATGAGGCTGACGGATTGGCAACGGCGTTTATGGTTATGGGGTTGGAGCGTTCCAAGGCGTTCCTTGCTCATCATACGGAGTACGATGCTTATTTCATTTATTCGGATACCAAAGGAAATTACGCTACTTACGCCACTGCAGGATTTCAAAAGAAAATTCAATCAAATTAAAACTTTGTTGTACGATTGTTGTAATTTGATTTCGTATTCCTGAAATCAAATTCCGGCAAACCGGAATTTGATTATAGAAAATTATAATCAAATTACGGCGTTCTATAATTTGATTATAGATTTCTGTAATTTGATTCTAACACGCTATAATTTGATTTCATTTTCCTGTAATCAAATTCTATGAATTTAAAACTTTGTTTTCAAACTTTTTTCTTACTTTTGCAGCGGCTAAAACAAAGGTTTGAACCGTTAATTTCTTAAAAATATATAATATATGAATGATTTGCTGTTGTCAATCGTGTGGAACGTGTCGCCGAAAATCTTTTCCGTCGGCGGAATTGATATAAACTGGTATGGCGTTCTTTTTGCTACTGCATTCGTAGCAGGTTTTCTTTTTATGAAAAAGGCATTTAAGATAGATAATGTGCCGCTTAAACAGTTGGATTCCCTTGCTGTATATATCTTTTTCGGCACTTTCATAGGTGCAAGGCTGGGACACTGCCTGTTTTATGAGCCTGCGTATTATTTTTCGCACCCTTTGGAAATGCTTTTGCCTGTAAAACATTACGAAAGTGGCTGGAAGTTCATCGGATACAGGGGGTTGGCTTCGCATGGAGCAGCAATAGGAATACAGATTGCTATTTGGCTGCATTCCCGTAAGACAAAACTACCTGTATTCTGGTCATTGGACAGGATTGTTATGGTCGTTGCGTTGGCTGGAGTGTTCATTCGTACGGGTAATCTGTTCAATTCGGAGATTTATGGTAATGCAACGTCTCTGCCGTGGGGCTTTATATTTGTGCGTGAAGGCGAAACGATACCAAAACATCCAACACAGATTTATGAGGCATTGGCTTATCTGCTTCTCTTTGCCGTGCTTTATGTAATTTATAAAAAGACAAAGGGCAAGCAACAGGGCGTTATCTTTGGTCTTTTCCTGATTGTGCTGTTTGCTTCGCGGTTTTTGATAGAATTTATGAAAGAACCGCAGGAATTATGGGAGCAGAATATGGTTATCAATATGGGACAGATATTGAGCATTCCTTTCATTCTGGAAGGTATAGCAGTGCTTTGGTGGTCATTAAAGCAAAAAAAATCACTTTCCTAACAGCCTGAACATATTCCGTTTGTACGCTTCAACGCCCGGTTGATTGAATGGATTAACGCCAAGCAGGTATCCACTCAATCCGCATGCAAATTCAAAGAAATAAATTAGTTCTCCAATACTTTCTTCGTTAATTTTGTCTATGCTGATAGTTATTTGCGGAACATCGCCTTCAAGATGTGCCTGTTGCGTACCTTCTTCTGCCCTGTGATTAATGTAAGTCAGGGATTTATCTTGCAGATATTGCAATCCGTCTTCGTCATTTGCATTTTGCGGAATGACAACCCGCGAACGTGAATGTTCAATATGGATTGTGGTTTCAAACATCAGCCGCATACCTTCCTGTATATACTGCCCCAAAGAGTGCAAATCGGTGGTATTATTCACTGATGCAGGAAACAGCCCTTTGTTTTCCTTGCCTTCACTTTCGCCAAAGAGTTGCTTCCACCACTCGGAAAAATATGTGAGATTGGGCTTATAATTCACCATTAACTCAATCACTTTTCCGTTTTCCAACAATGCATTGCGTATTGCAGCATATTGCCATGCCGGATTGCTGTCGTGCTTTTGCATAACTTCATCTCGCATTCGGCAAGCACCATTAACAATAGATGAAATATCAAAACCAGCCACTGCTATCGGTAAAAGTCCAACGGGAGTAAGCACTGAGAAGCGTCCTCCCACATCGTCAGGCACTGTGTAAGTCTTATACCCTTCACGAATGGCTAAAGATTTCAATACTCCTTTATCTCTGTCGGTTATGGCAATGATTCGCTGCCGTGCTTCTTCTTTACCATACTTTTTTTCAAGATGTGATTTAAGTATTCTTAAAGCAATAGCAGGCTCAGTGGTTGTTCCGGATTTGGAAATGACCGCAAGACAATAATCCTTTTGGTCTAATATATCAAGCAAATCAGCCATATAATCTTCGGAAAGGGTCTGTCCTGCAAAGAGAATCAAAGGATATTGGCGGTCTTTGTGCAAAGCGTTGAAATTATTGCTCAATGCCTCAATCACAGCCTTTGCTCCAAGATAACTACCTCCTATTCCGATGACTACAAACGCTTCACACTTTTGCTGAATAGATGTTGCCGTTTGCTTAATATCGGCAATCTGATCTTTAATATTAAGCGGCAAATCAATCCAACCAAGCAAATCATTGCCAAAACCTTTGCCATCAAGCAATATATCGTGTATTTGCGGCAAGCGATTTAACAAATCGTTGTACGCATTGTTAAATCGCCTGTTGATATTTGAATGTTTAAATTCTATATTCATATCTTTTATTGTTGCATTGCAAAAGATTGAACCATGTTATTAAGAATTGGATTTGATTTTATTTTGGTCAATACTTCCGGAAGTTGATGTTGTTGAGCGTTTTGAGCAATAAAGTTTATCAGTTGTTGAGTTCTTTCCGTCAGTTCGGTATCTCCATTACTTAATTCCAACATTTGCGATACCCTGTCCAACACAGCATTAAACGTTGCGGTCGCTTCCTGTTTTTTATCGGCTCTTGCCAAACCTGCGGCTTCATTTATACTATTCACAATGTCATTATACATCATTCTTGCCTGTTGAAGATTGTCCATAGCAGCAAGTTCGGGAACGGAAGCCTTACGCTGTTGCAATGAAGTAACTCCTGCCCGCTGTGCAGCGTCAATAACGTAGGCAAGCATTTGAATATTAAATTGTCTGTCGCTTTCAACATTACGTGCTTTTTTGCCCCTGAATAATTTATAATAATCATAATAACCCTTATAATAGTCAAAGATTTTATTGAAAATCTCTTCTCCCATCTTTTTATCGCCCGCTTCACAATATAATTCAGCCAAAGGAATGTCTCCTCGTCCGAAAGGAACATTGTATTCGGGTAATTCCTTAATGGTTTTGTTAAGAATGTCAAGGGCTTTTTTGCTTTGTCCTTCTTCTACAAGAGCCTTTGCCAATACCGCATTGTAACTCCGCATAACTTCTATGGTATTTTTGGACACTGCATTCTCCACATAATATCCAGCTTCGCTCACATTACCCCATGTAAATGTGTTCATGAACTTATCATAACTTATATCTGTATTTACATTTGTAAAAGCATTTGACCTATAAGGCACTATACGGAAAAGAATACCTTCCTGTCGCATATAGTCTGTTAGGTTTGGTATTATATCTCTAAATTGTTGAGGACTCATTATGTACATTGGGCGTTTGAAAGCGTTGGTTGCAATCATATCAAGAACCATAAGACTACTGCGAGGCAATTCTTTTATGCCCTGACTTGCTTCAACAGGGATAGTAAATTCAAATATACCCTGCTCATTATCAACCATATCTTTGGGATAACAGCCTTTTGCCGCCATTTCAGCCTTATTGAACGGCACAATCCAATGATTCCCGTTCAGCACACAAATTGTGTCAATCAGAGGGTCTCGTATAAAATTAGCCGAAGGCTCTGCCTTAATGTTTTTAAGTACTTCCGTACCAAGTTTAGTTTCAACAGACGGGTACAAAAGCACAGATTCCGCACCCAGACCATAATACTGTATCGGTAAAGTAAAGTTTATCTTATCCGCATCATACACCTTATTATATAGTTGTTCTACATACCAATTCATTCCTGCAAGAGTAACATTTACTATACGTACATCGGGACGTACGCCTTCTACTTCCTGTACATACCAGAGAGGGAAGGTATCGTTATCTCCAAAAACAAACAATATGGCATCTTTTTCACACGACTCCAAATAGTTTCTTGCCATATCTCTTGTTAAATATCGGTTGCTTCTGTCGTGGTCGTCCCATTCCTGACTCGCCATCAGTATCGGTACGGCAATCAAACAGACTGCTGTAATACCTATTGCTTTTATGTTTTCAGGTATTTTGACTTTACGTAACCAGTCAAACAAAGCATAAACTCCCAATCCAATCCAGATAGCGAAAGCATAAAAAGAACCTGCGTAAGCATAATCACGCTCACGTGGCTGAGTAGGCGGCTGATTCAAATAAATAACAATAGCAAGTCCTGTCATAAAGAACAGCAAAAAGACAACAAAAGCATCTTTTTTCCTTCTCTTAATATGAAATACTAATCCCGCGATACCAAGCAGCAATGGCAAACAGAACAAACGGTTTTTGGCTTTATTGTTTGCTAAATCAGGAGGAAGGTTCTTTTGAGGACCAAGTCGCCATGAGTCAATAAAATCAATACCTGTTATCCAGTTGCCTTCTATTAAGTTTTTCGTGCCATTGGAAGGTGCATCGGGGTTGTTACCATCGTAATTCAAGCCATAGTTTTGCATATCATTCTGTCGTCCTGCAAAGTTCCACAGAAAGTATCTCCAATACATGTGATTTACTTGATACTTAAAGAAGTAAGCGAGGTTCTCTCCAAACGTAGGTTTGCGGTCTCCGTTTATACCTGTGTAAAGTTTGTACCATGCAGTATGAGGTCTGGAGTAATCCTTGCTGTACATACGAGGGAACAATGTGCAGTAATCATCCTGAAAAACAGGTTCGCCACGTTGTTTTACTTCAATATACTGCTTGTTAATGGTATCTTTGATATATTTACTGTTTCCCTGCTTGTATTCTTTGAAAGGAGCGTTGTAATATTGACCATAAATCAATGGTGAAGAGCCATACTGGTCTCGGTTAAAGTACGAAAGCAGGCTCATTGCGTCCTTTGGAGCATTCTCATTTATAGGAGTATTGGCATTAGCCCTTATTATAATGGTAGCAAAGGTTGAATAACCTATAAGGAAGAAAAGAAAAGACAGAACTATTGTATTCAAAACAGGCTTTTCTTTCTTCTTTGAATAAAGCAATCCCCAAATAATGAGACCAATAAGTAAGATAAAGAATATAACGGTACCCGAATTGAACGGCATACCAATTGAATTGATGAAAAATACTTCAAATTTGCTCGCAAACTTTATAATCCATGGTATCACTACATACATCACCGCACCGACTATAACTACGGAAAGTACTCCTGCCCAGAACAATCCCTTCCTTGTTGTCTTATATTTCTTGTAGTAAAAGACATAAACAATTGCCGGAATAGTCAATAAGTTCAACAAATGGACACCTATGGCTATACCTATCAAGAAGGAAATCAGTATAAGCCAGCGTAAATTATGCTTATCGTCCGCCTGCGACTCCCACTTCAAAATTGCCCAGAAGGTAACAGCCGTAAAGAATGACGACATTGCATAAACCTCGCCCTCAACAGCCGAATACCAGAACGTATCGCTGAAAGTATAAGCCAAAGCCCCTACAATACCGCTGCCAAAGACTGCAATAGTTTGAGCAGAGGTCATTTCCTCAACATTTTTCACAAATTTCCGTGCCAGCAACGTAATAGACCAGAACAGGAAAAGAATTGTCAAACCACTGGAAATAGCACTCATTGCATTAACTGTATAAGCCACAGTAGCCTTGTCGCCTGCGAAGAGAGCAAAAATACGTCCTATTATCTGGAAGGTTGGTGCTCCGGGAGGGTGTCCCACTTCCAATTTAGCCGTTGTAGCGATATATTCTCCGCAATCCCACCAAGACGCTGTCGGTTCAGCCGTCAGTAAATACACAATGCAGGCTACGATACACACAGCCCAGCCCAAAATGTTGTTAATCAAATTATATTTCTTCATTTGCACAAAATGTTTTTGAAAATTGGCTGCAAAGATACTCTTTTTTTTTGAATTATGCTTACTTTCCATTATATTATGCCGATATTTCCGTATTTACAACTACTCTTATATTATAAAAATACCCTGTAATCATTATTGATTATCAGTAAGTTTGCTTTCCGTTTTCCGAAATCAAATTACAGAAATCTATAATCAAATTCCGGCACGCTATAATTTGATTCCAGCACGCTGTAATTTGATTCTAATTTCCTGGAATTTGATTCTAAAAATTTATAGTTAAGTTATCAATGATATGAAATTAATTTCAAATCACGCAAAATAGGTATACAAAAATTTTTTTTTGCCAAAAACCTTTGTTTTATCAAATAGTTTTTATACCTTTGCAAACCCAAAATTAACACTTTTTGTAATTGATGGACAGGACAACTCTTAATAATATATTGAAGATTGACGATATGGACTTGAACCTGCAAACCCTTCTTATAACAGGAAGAATGAGCGAAAAATTTCCTTATTGTGCGCTGTTGCATCTTTACAAGGCTAAAATTTCCGCAAAGATAAATCATCTGAATCGGGAAGAAGCCTTGCACGATGCCGCCGCCGCTTGCCCAAGTCGCAGAATGTTAAAAGCCGCTTTTGAAAGGATTGTTGAAGTAGAGGCTCTTGACAAAATAAAAGCGGCAAACGATGAGTTGGAAGAGTATTTTTCAGAAAGGAAAGAGAATAAAAAACCAACCAAAGAAGCGTTGATTGACAGGTTTTTAAGAGAAGAAATTGCTATAAAACCGAAAACAAACAATGAAGCAGAAGAACGGTTTAACATAGAAAAGAATGTGAAGAGCAGTGTAAGCGAAGACTTTAAGTTTGTAACGGAAACGATGGCTAAAATCTATCTTAAACAAGGTAATAAGGACAAAGCAATGCGGATTTACAAGCAATTAATTGCCGAAAATCCTGCAAAGAAAATTTATTTTGAGAATCAAATAAAACGAATAGAAGATAAATAACAAATAAAAAAGGAGATAAATTATGTATGTATTTGTAACCATATTGGCAATTATAGTTGCTATTTTACTGGCGCTTGTTGTGCTTGTACAGAACAGTAAAGGAGGCGGTTTGGCGGCTAATTTTGCTGCTCAAACGCAGGTTATGGGTGTTAGAAAGACGGCAGACTTTTTGGAAAAGGCTACTTGGTCTCTTGCAGTTGCGTTGTTGGTTTTGTCTTTAGCGGCTACGGCTCTCGTGCCAAAGCAGAGTACGATTGACACAACCAAGACAGATCTCAATCCTAATGCAATCAAGACCAATGTTCCTGCACCTCAGCCTGCTGCACAGCCAACACAGTCAACCGCATTGCCCGTTCAGCAATAGAAAACAGACATAAAAAATGTCAAAATGTGTCAAAATGTCACTCAAAGGCATTTTGGCATAAGTTTTGTTATGCAGGACAATGTTAAAATTAAATTATAAAGAAATAATAAATTAAAAAAACAAATTGAATTATGGCAAACATAAATGTGAAACCATTAGCGGACAGAGTTATAGTTAAACCTGCCGATGTAGAACAAAAGACTGCTGCCGGTATTATCATACCTGACACAGCCAAAGAAAAGCCTGTAAAAGGCGAAGTGGTAGCCGTTGGCAATGGAAAGAAAGATGAGCCAATGTCTGTAAAAGTTGGAGATGTTGTTCTCTACGGAAAGTACTCAGGAACGGAAATTAACATTGACGGAACAGAGTATCTGATTATGCGAGAGAGCGATATTTACGCAATAATTTAATGTTAAACTAAACAAAAACAAACAAAAACTATGGCAAAAGATATAAAATTCAACGTAGAAGCCCGTGAGCAATTGCGTTTGGGCGTTGATGCTTTGGCAAATGCAGTGAAAATAACACTGGGTCCAAAGGGAAGAAATGTCATTATTGACAAAAAGTTTGGTGCTCCGCAGATTACGAAAGATGGAGTAACGGTTGCAAAAGAGATAGAATTGCAAGACACCATTCAAAATATGGGAGCACAGTTGGTAAAAGAAGTTGCGTCAAAAACAGCCGACCAAGCAGGAGACGGAACTACAACAGCAACCGTTCTTGCTCAAGTAATAGTTAATACAGGGTTGAAAAACGTAACCGCAGGTGCTAATCCAATGGACTTAAAGCGCGGTATAGACAAGGCTGTTGCTGCTGTGATTGAGGATTTGAAAAAACGCTCAACTCAAATTGGGACTGCAAAGGAAAAGATTGAGCAAGTAGCAACCATTTCCGCTAATAACGATAAATTTATCGGCGAGATGATAGCAGAGGCAATGGAGAAGGTTAAGAAGGAAGGAGTTATCACTATTGAGGAAGCAAAAGGCTTGGATACGACAGTTAAAGTTGTGGAAGGTATGCAGTTTGATAGAGGTTACCTTTCAACATATTTCGTTACCGATGCAGAGAAAATGGAGGCTGTTTATGAGAATCCTTACATTCTTATTTACGATAAAAAGATTTCCAATATGAAGGAATTTCTTCCTGTTTTGGAAAAGACTATCCAAACGGGGCGTCCGTTGCTTATAATCAGTGAAGACATAGAAGGAGAGGCTCTTGCAACTTTGGTTGTCAATCGTTTGAAAGGCGTATTGAAGATTGTGGCTGTTAAAGCACCCGGTTTCGGCGACAGAAGAAAAGAAATGTTGGAAGACATTGCTGTTTTGACTGGGGGAGTAGTTATTTCGGAAGAAAAAGGCTTCAAATTGGAGGATGCAACTCTTGATATGCTCGGCACGGCTGCAAAAATTACGGTTGATAAAGACAATACTACCATCGTTTCAGGTGCAGGAGAAAAGACTAAAATTGAGGCTCGTATCAATCAAATCAAAGCACAAATTGAAAAAACAACATCTGATTACGACAGAGAAAAATTACAGGAACGTCTTGCCAAATTGGCAGGTGGTGTGGCTGTGATTTACGTTGGTGCTGCTTCGGAAGTGGAGATGAAAGAAAAGAAAGACCGTTTTGATGATGCACTTCACGCAACCCGTGCTGCATTGGAAGAAGGTATAATACCGGGTGGTGGCGTTGCTTACATAAGAGCAATCAATGCTTTGGCTAATCTGAAAGGAGAAAACGAAGATGAGGAAACAGGAATACAAATCATACGTCGTGCATTGGAAGAACCGTTACGTCAAATAGTTGAAAATGCAGGTCTTGAAGGCTCTGTGATTGTTAATAAAGTAAAAGAACTTGACGGAGACAACGGCTTCAATGCTCGTACCGAAGTTTATGAGGATTTACACAAGGCAGGTGTTATTGATCCTGCGAAAGTGGCTCGTGTAGCGTTGGAAAACGCGGCATCTATCGCAAGTATGATTCTCACAACCGAATGCGTACTTTCCGACATTAAGGAAGAAACCCCTGCAATGCCTACCGGTGCTCCGGGAATGGGCGGTATGGGTGGCATGTACTAAGAAAAAACTTTTTCATAATATTATTTTGGAGGGCAGTTTCATTGCAAACAGCCCTTTTTTCTTTTTCTTTGTTTTATTAGAATTTGATTACAGAAGAATATAATCAAATTCCAGCGTTTTAGAATCAAATTATAGAATTCTGAAATCAAATTACAGAACGCTGGAATTTGATTCTAATTTTTTATAATTTGATTTTAGAAAACGGTAATTTGATCACATAAAATAAGGTTCAAGATACCGAAAGAGAAAATAGTACTTTTATGGGCGGAAAATAGAAAAGTACAAAAGTAAAATTGCCTAATTTGCTGTTTTTTATAAATTTATCCTGTTTTATCTTAAAAATAGAAAAGTACAAAATTTCGTTAAAATACAACATATCCGCCGAAAAATTTCTTGAAACCGCCTTTTGTTGCTCTGAACACGCACTTTGTCATAATAAAGTGCGTCTTTATTTTCGTAAAGTGCGCCTTTATTAAAATAAAGTGCGTGTTTATTTTCACGAAAGCGGCTTTCAGGAAAATAAAAGGAGGTGAAATTTTTCCGAACAGTAGATATATTCTATCAATCAAACACTTTCAGCCTCTCTTTTGGCAATTAAGCCAATTTGTATAAATAAATACGTTTTTTTTTGATTATTTAATCCCCACGGAAGAAAAATTATTTATCCGCAAAAGTAGGTGGGTTAATGTGTTAGTTTGCATGTCCTCAATGCCATCACGTGTTAAATAATCTATCCGAACTTTACCCGAAGCATGAATTATTTTACCGTCACCAAGAGCAATTCCAACGTGAGTTATCCGTTCGTGTTGAGGCTGCGAAAAGAAACAAAGGTCGCCCGCCTGTGCATTATCAACACGTTCTCCCAATTCAACCTGTTGCGAAGCGTCCCTTGGCAACTTTATTCCCGCAAAACGATAACACAACTGCACAAAACCCGAACAATCAATTCCCAAAACACTGCGTCCCCCCCATTGGTAAGGAACATTCAAAAGATTTTTCGCCATATCAATCACATAAAGCAAATCCCCCTGACGCACAGGTGCAACATCAGTACGTTCAATGGAAAAGGCGTAATTCCCAGCCATATAATTGTAATAGCATATCGGCGACCCAAAAGAAAGAGGCAAAAGTTCTATCTGTCCGTTACGTAAATCAGTCTGCTGTATAGTTGTCAGAAATTTAGTTGTCAAAAGAGCGGGAACTGCGGTCAATTTTTCCAAATCGTTAGCATCTATGGACATAAATTGTTTTTTACTTATCCATCCTTTATAGGAGTCGTGATGAATCCTTATTAAGCACTTGTCTGTAGTCTTTTCCAATATATCAAAAGTCTCTCCGAAAAGCAGTTGGCTTACCTGCTCCGACACATTATAAGGTTCTCTTCTCACAGAAACAACCGCCAGATTGCAAAAACCGTAATCCATAATAATTATATTTTATTTGCTTCTATTGCAGCGATAATTCGTTCTATTACTCTGTCTTCTACGCTGTTTTGAGGGTCATATTTGACCTTCAAATCATAACCAAAGAGTTTTCCAATCGTTTGATAGAATGACGCGCGGAAACTTCCACGCATATCTTTCAACAAATTGTAAGAATCGCTACCTGTTTCGCGGTCTATGAGTTTGAGAAGAATTTTGCCCTGAGTCTTACTAAGTTTTTCAAGTGAAGAACCGAAGCGATTTTTTATATCTTCCTCAGCTTGTTTCATATATTTCTTTCGCTGGGAGTCGTTTTGGGCGGTGGCAAGTTTCGCACTGTAAGCCTGTAAAAGTTTTCCAGCCTCTTTAGCATAAGGATAAGTTTTCTTAACGTTCTTTATAAGTTTCTTATACGCAGTAAGTTCAGAGTCGGATAAAGGACAGGAATAACCATTCACTACTACGGTCGGCAGATACGTCAAAGGAATGGTATCTCCGTCAAGAATGGTTGCCATAACAAGTTGTCCCTGACCACGCAAACAACATACGGACAACGTACAAAGAGCAATAAATATCAGTATTTTTCGCATAAATTTCATCATATTTGTTATTAAAACACGGCTGCAAAGATATAAATTATTTCTTATTTCATTTGATTATATTCTTCCTGCTTTTTCTTTGGCAGTTTTTTGATTACCTCATCTTTGGAATGCAAAATCAATTCTTTCAACTGTTTATCAGGCATTCCCATCTCAAAATATACCGTATTCCAATATAATCCGTTCATGTGCCAACCTTGCTTTATGTAAGCATAACGCTCTCTTAATTCAATACTTTTTTGTGGGTCGCACTTGAGATTTAACCATCGTCCGCCATCTTTCTGTTCCAATGCAACCAACGCAAATATCTTTCCCATCACTTTGAAAACCAATGTATTGTCATCGAAAGGCATACTTTCCGAAGCCCCTTTCACCGACAGGCAAAACTCTCTCAATTCCTCTATATTCATACTTCACGGTATTAAAACAGGGTGCAAAGGTATAAAAATTTTGTTTCATAACATTAAAATCCCGTTTCGTATTCCTGAAATCAAATTCCGGCGTTCTGTAATTTGATTATAGAACGCCGGAATTTGATTATAGAAAATTAGAATCAAATTACAGCATTCTGTAATTTGATTCTAAAAATTTATTACTTGACTTCGTGAAAACGTAAAGCCCTTTAAGATTCTTAAAAGAAGAATGAAAAGTTATTATTGATGGTTGCCTTTTCCTGTAATATGGTCATAGGCATACGCAACTGAGTTGTTTTTTGACTTAACCGCGTATTGTATTGCTGTTGCACTGCGGCAGCATCCTGTTTTGTTGCTTTCTGTCCAATGTTATCAACGTTCAGGATGTAGATACCGTTGAAGCCCTTAATCGGTTTAAGCAAACCGGTTTTTGTTACTGCGGAAAGCGTACCTATAACTCGCATTTCCGGTCCTGCTTGAGCAAAGTAAGGGTCTGCAAACGAAGTTCCGCTAACACTGTCTATGGTTACGTTGGCGGCAGTTGCTACAGCCTCAATGGTTTTGTTTGACGACAGTATTTTTTCTGCTTTTTCCATCAGTTTTTCAGCCTTTTTGTCTAATTTTACTTGCTGTTCCAACTGAGTTTTTATTTTGTCTAACGGTAGCGTTCCTTTCTCCCAAATATCTTTTAGCCCAACAACTAAAAACATATCACTCAACTGATAGACTTCAGCAGCAACATCACCTTTTTTAGTCTTGTCATTGTAAGCCCATTTGATAATTTCACGACAATAAGGCGTGCCTTGCAACTGATAATCCATATCTCTAACGTTGGCGGTCTGGATATTGAGGTTCTGTTTCTGTGCTACAGCGGTCAGTTCGTCAATATTCTTAACCTTACCCAGCAAAACATCTGCCTTATCCTTGACATCATTAAACGTTTTTTCCGTAGGGCGAATGTCAATGGTTATTGTAGCCATCTGAATTTTGCTTACCGACTCCGATTTGTCCGTAAGTTTTATAATAATTTTGCCTGTGCTGTCAGGGAAATTAGGATTCATAACATTAGCATCAACAGAAAATATGCTGTTTTTAGGCAGGAGACGAAGTGAATCAAAGATTCTGCCGTCTATATTGCCGTTATCAACTATCCAACCCACATCTCCCATCTTATCTTTTGTGGAGTTGTCATCGGAATTCTGCACGAAGGATTCAAACATAGCAGGGTTTGCCTTTGATGTTTTGAGAATACTGTCTATTAAAGCATCTGCCTGCTCCGGCGAACGTGGGATTTCCTTTGATATTTTGTTGTTAAGAATTGCTATCATAGAGAAGCGTACGGAGTCAGGGCGGCTTTGGATATTGGTTATCTTGCCCATAACCCACGTAGAACCTGCTAAACGCGGTTCAATGAAAGAACCAATGCCTTTATTGGCAAGGATTGAATCAGGGAAATACTGTTTCAGGTCTTCCTTTTTGTAATAGGCACTGTCGTAATGCTTTTCGGAATTAAGCGAAACGAAACTTGTCATATCTTTTTCTTCGGTTGTCAGGAACTCATTGTAGATTTTGGTAACCGAATCGTTGATAGCCTTAATATCTTCCTGTGTAGGAGTTACGGCAAACTTCACAAAATTAAGTTCGCGAAAGTCTTCTGCTATAACAAATTCTTTTATGTGTTCATTATAATACTTTTTGTAGTCTTCATCCGTAAGTTTTATATCCTTGTCGTCAATAGAAGCGAAGGGTAAAACCACATAACGAGAATCTACGGTTTTGTTTGAAACTTCTGCAATATGCTCTGCAATAGATTTTGGCATATATAAACCCGCTGAAAGCAACTTTTCATACTTTTGTTGCAGCGTTGATGAACGCACATAGTTCTCAAGATTTTTCCAAGCGACTTGTTGTTCGGGTGGAAGTTTGTCAAACTGGGCTATTTGCTGCTTTATAGCCTGCACATTCACCTGTCCTGTTTGCGGATCTGTCGCTTGCTGCCGAACGTATGGATGAATAAAATCTCCCATAAACAGATCGTTCATCTCCTCTTCTCCAATAACCAAGCCCAATTTCTCACACTGTTCCTGCAAAAGTTTTTCCTGTACCAACTGAGCAAAAACCTGTTGCTTTGCTATAAAACTTTGTTCATTTGTAAGAGCAGTAGTCTGATATTGCTGCTTCATATTGTTTTCAGCCTGCTCCACATTGAAGTTAAATTCGTTGAAAGTGATGTCATAATCATCTACTTTTGCAATTTCATTAGGCTGTTTCTGTCCCCTTTTTGAAAGGTCACCTAAAATAAAGGCAATAATTGCTATCGCAACAACAGCAACGGCAATCCAGCCTTTTTTCCTTATACTACCAATAATAGCCATATTTTGTTATATGTTTTTGTTAAAAATTAACGTTTTTTGAGCCTGCAAAAGTATGAATAAAATTGAAAATACACAAATAAACATTGAAAAAAAATTTTCTTTGTCTCATATTCATAAAATTTAGTTACTTTTGCCGCTTTGTAAAATAAGAAATTTATGAATAGAATAAAAATTTTTATCTTATGCTTTTTTGTTCCCCTCTTTGCTTTTTCTCAGGTAAATAATGAGGACAAAAGTTTTGAACTAAGTAAGAATCTGGAAATTTTTTCTGCCGTTTATCGTGCGCTACATACAACTTACGTTGATGATATTCAAAGCGGCGATTTGGTAAAAACGGCAATAGATGCTATGCTTGCTAAACTTGACCCATATACAAACTTCTTTCCCGAAGCGGATATGGAAGATGTGAAAATGCAGTTGCTCGGTCAGTACGGGGGAATAGGCTCTTTGATACATCAGAAAGGTGATAAGGTTTATATTTCCGAGCCTTTTGAAGGCTTACCTGCTTATGAGGCGGGATTGAAAGCAGGAGATGTGATTTTGGAAATCAACGGAATGAGTGCCAAAGGCAAGACAAGTAATCAGGTAACGGAGATTTTACGCGGTCAAGCAGGCTCTGACATAAGTATAAAGGTGGAACGAGATGGCAAATCGCTTGAAATGAAGTTCAAACGCAGCGAAATAAAGTTACCGAATGTCCCTTATGCAGGAGTGGTTGGCAATAATATCGGTTATATAAAACTGAATGAATTTACGCAGGAAGCAGGTAATCACGTTGCAGAAGCATTTCGCAATCTTAAATCCAAGAACAATATCAACGGATTGATAATTGATTTACGTGGAAACGGCGGCGGACTGCTCAATGAGGCGGTTAATATAGTCAATATCTTTGTAGAAAAAGGGCAACTCATTGTTTCAACGAAAGGAAAACTGAAAGAACGCGACCAAAACTTCAAAACACAGATGCAACCCCTTGATATGAATATCCCAATCATCGTTTTGGTAGATAATTACTCTGCTTCGGCATCGGAAATTGTTGCAGGAAGTCTGCAGGATCTTGACAGGGCGGTAATAATGGGACAAAGAACCTTTGGCAAAGGGTTAGTTCAAAACATTATACCTTTATTATATAATACGCAAATGAAGGTTACCGTCAGCAAGTACTACATTCCAAGCGGTCGTTGCATACAAGCCATTGACTATTCGCACAGAAACAGTGCGGGAAAAGCCGAAAAGATACCCGATTCTCTACGTACAGCCTTCAAAACCAAAGGAGGACGGATTGTTTATGACGGTTTGGGTATAGAACCTGACGTTTCGCTTGAGTCAAAATGGGCTTCCAATATTGCCATAGCCCTTATTACCAAATATCTTGCCTTTGATTATGCTACCGAATTTGTGAAAAAACATCCGCAAATTGCGTCTGCAAAAGATTTTATCGTAACTGACGAAATTTATAATGACTTCCTGAATTTCCTGAAAGACAAGGATTATTCTTACAAAACCGAGACCGAACGAGATATTGAAGACTTAAAGAAACAGGCAGAAGAAGAAAAATTTGACAAGGCAACCATTGACGAAATAGAACGTCTGAAACAGAAAGTAATAGAGGATAAAAGTGATGACCTTATGAAGTTTAAGGACGATATAAAGAACATTCTTTTAGCGGAAATCATAGTTCGTTATTACAATCAAAAGGGTCGTATTGAGGCTTTGCTGCCTTATGATGACGAAGTGAAACAGGCGATAAATCTTTTGCAGGATAAGGACAGATACAACAAGATTCTTAAACCTTAACTCTTATTTTATCCCACCGAACCTTCCAAAGAAACAGACAAAAGTTTCTGTGCTTCAACCGCAAACTCCATTGGAAGTTTGTTTAACACGTCTTTGGCATATCCATTGACTATTAAACCGATGGCAGCCTCCTGACTTATTCCGCGCTGACGGGCATAAAATAACTGATCTTCGGAAATTTTTGACGTAGTCGCCTCATGCTCAACAATAGATGACTGATTTGCCACATCAATATAGGGAAAAGTATTGGCACCGCACCTGTCCGTCAAGAGCAACGAGTCGCACTGCGAATAGTTACGGCAATTCACCGCATTTTTAGCCACTCTTACCAAACCGCGATAGGAGTTGCAACTTTCACCTGCCGATATTCCTTTACTTATTATGGTGGAACGTGAATTTTTTCCCAGATGTATCATTTTTGTTCCCGTGTCTGCCTGTTGTTTATTGCTCGTTACGGCAACCGAATAGAACTCTCCGCTGGAGTTTTCGCCCTGAAGAACGCAACTGGGGTACTTCCAAGTGATGGCAGACCCCGTTTCAACCTGAGTCCAAGAGAGTTTTGCGTTAGCACCCTTGCATATTCCGCGTTTGGTCACAAAGTTAAATATGCCTCCTCTGCCTTCTTTGTCGCCGGGGTACCAGTTTTGAACCGTAGAGTACTTGACTTCCGCATCTTTCATCACGACTATTTCTACTATTGCCGCGTGTAATTGATTTTTGTCGCGGTGTGGCGCGGTGCAACCCTCCATATATGATACGTAAGAGCCTTCTTCGGCAACAATTAACGTGCGTTCGAACTGACCGGTGCCTGCGGCGTTGATACGAAAGTAGGTAGAAAGGTCTATGGGACAGCGTATCCCTTTGGGGATATAGCAGAACGAGCCATCGGAAAACACAGCCGAGTTAAGGGCAGCAAAGAAATTATCACCGAAAGGAACAACCGATGCCATATATCGTCGTATAAGTTCGGGGTAACGTTGAACGGCTTCACTGAAAGAACAGAAAATTATCCCCAAAGCCGCCAACTGCTCACTGAACGTGGTTTTAACGGAAGCAGAATCCATAACCGCATCAACAGCAAAGGCGGATGTCTTTTCGTCAATGCCGACTCCTAACTTCTCGAAGGTCTTTTCAATTTCCACATCTGCCTTATTAATAGGTGCAGCGTAGTAAATAATGTCCTGAAAGTCTATTTCGGGAATTTTTAAGCAAGCCCAGTTCGGCTGTTTCATTGTTTGCCACTTGCGAAACGCCGTAAGACGAAAATTCAACAGCCAATCGGGTTCGTTTTTCTTGGAAGAAATTTTACGAATCACGCTTTCGTTCAAACCTTTCTCAATAAAATCGGTATCAATCTTGGTTTCGAATCCGCTTTCGTAGTCTTTGTTGGCTACATCGTTGATTATATTATTTTTTTTGTTCATAAAAATTCGCTTTAGAGGCTGCAAAAATAACATTTTTTCCGCAAATGATATGTCCATTCCCACGATTGTAACCGAATATCCGCACAAACGTAATGAAAAAGTAACAATTCGGGCATACTTTTGCAACAAAAAAAAGAATGAACGGACGACTAAAACAACGGATTGCCTTTATGTTTTGGCGACCGGCGGCACGGACATAGAAACTGCAAGACCTTTGGCTTATGGTACGGCGTTGGTTTTGATAGTTCTGGTACTTATTTCTAACATTGCGGTTTCCATTTTACGGAAAGCAAGGAAAAATAAACAAATTTGAGGTATTATTTTCATAACTCGGGGAGTTATGAAAATAAGTACGGCGATAATTTTGACAACTCGCCGACTTCTGATAATCAATTACTTACAAAAGCAGATTTTTTACAGCCCTTTGGTTATTTTTTGCACGAATTTCCACCTGATAAAGAACTCTTTCGCAATGATTCTCAGGAATGTATAAACAGGAATGGCTAATATCATCCCGATAATCCCGCCAATGTGTCCGGCAACAAGGATAACAAGAAAAATTTCCAAAGGATGAGCCTTCACACTCTTTGAGTAAATTAGCGGTTGAAGCACAAAATCATCAATAATCTTCACAGTCGCAAAAACAATCACAAACTTCAATATCACGGGAGCAATGTTCATATCGGGATTCAGGCTTAAAAATCCCGTCAAACAAATCATCAATCCGATAATCCCCCCGATAAACACACCAATATAAGGTAATATCACAAAAACTCCGCAGAAACAGGCAATAAGTACCACGTTGGAAAAGCCAACTGCGTAAAAACCAATTATCAACAGCACTATCATAATCAGGATTTCAAGAAATATGCCAATGAAATATCGGGAGATAAGGTTACGGGCGGAGGTAAGAATGTTATGAACCTCGGTTAGGTGCTTATCAGGCGTGATTGCGTCTATGAAATCGTGGAGAAGATGGCTGTCTTTTAGGAAGAAAAATGCAAAAAATATGACTATAAATGTCCCCATCACAAAGTTCCCCGACAAAGTTAGAAGGATATTAGCCGCTTCCGTGAGGTTGAACATAGTAAATAGCCCCATGATTTTCTGAGAAACAAGTTCCGTTAAACTCATCTCGTCATGCATCAGGTTATATTCCCGAAGAAAAATTTCTATCTTCTTGATTGGTTCTGCGTAATAGTCGGCTACGGTGTAAATGTCAAGGTTTGAGAACGCCATTGCTTGCGATATAATCATCGGAACAAGGAAATATAACACCGTAACAAACACTCCTATCACCACAAGCAGACTTACCGACGCCGAAAACGCATTTCCGATATGGAACTTCTTATAATGTATTCGTTGAATGAGACTTTTCAGCGGTCTTCCCATAAAAGAAATTACTATTGCAATGAATATGCACGACACAAGGAAGCGAAAATACCACACAAGCCAAACCACAATCCCCAAAACAGCAATAGAAACTATCCATCGGGCGATTGCAGGAAACTGATATCTTTTGTTATTTGCCATAATACCTGTATTATTTTGTTTGCAAAAGTACATAAATTTTTCAATTGCACTCTAACGAATAAAAATACTTGGAGAAAAATCAGCCTTGTCAATTTTTTTTATTCGTTAGAGTGCAATTGAAAAATTTATGTTACCTTTGCACGCCGATAGATAAAATAAAAATGAATTTTAAGGACATAAAAATAGAAGATAAGGGTATTTTTGATGAATACTTGCCTTATAAACAGATTCAAAATTGCGAAACAAGTTTTGCAAACATCATAGCATACAATTTTAAATACCATTCACAGTTTGCAATACTTGATGACGCCTTATGCGTAAGGAGTTTCAGTAATGATAAAAACCATTTTACATACTTTATGCCCATAACCAAAAACTCCGGAGACGCATCTATTGATACAAAACGCAAAATTATTGATAGTTTTATACGGGACAGTAAAGACAAAGGCAAGATTATGAGTATGATAATCAATGATTGTTGTGATTTTTTGAAAGATTACCCAAATTTTACGGCTCAACCATCAAGAGATTTCTACGATTACATTTATCTTAAAGAGGATTTGGCTGAATTGAAGGGCAGAAAATATCAGGCAAAACGTAATCATATCAATCAAATAACAAAGCATAAATATGAAATAATAGAATTGTCCGACAGTAATTTTTGCGAATTTTTTGCTATTCAAATGTTTCTGTTGAATGAAGCAAAGGCTCGAAATCCCGAATACGCAAATGACTACGAGGAAGAGAACAGAGTAATTCATTATTTACTGATGAATTACAAAGAATTGGATGTTTTGGGACTTGCTCTTCGCATAAACGGACAAGGAGTTGCCTTTTCGTTGGGCAGTCCTATAAATAAGGATACTTTTGATGTGCATATTGAAAAAGCAACACGTGATAATGGTACATTTGCACTTATTAACAGAGAAATGGCTAACCGTATCCCTTCGCAGTATCTTTATATTAACAGAGAGGAAGACCTTGGTATTGAAGGCTTGCGAAAGGCTAAACTTTCATATCATCCTTCCAAAATGATAGAAAAATGTTTCGTAACACTTAAACAATAATAAATATGGAATTAAAAAACGCTATATCACAAGCAAAACAAATTTGGGAAGCAATTTTTGGCGATTCAAGAGAATTTATTGAGAAATACTTTGAATATGTTGGAGAAGAGAACATTATTTATCTTGAAAACAAAGACAGACTGTTCGGTTTCTGTCTCATACCTTCTTATAAACTGTCTATATTCAATGATATTATTCAGGCGGATTACATTTCGGGCTTGTGCGTTGCTGATGACGAGAGACGGAAAGGCAATGGTAAAACTATAATTGAAAATGCTATAAAACACAGTTTTGAAAGCGGACATCAGGTTATTTTTCTCGTGGCACAGGATAACGAAATGATGCAGTATTATCAGCAGTTTGGTTTTGGTAATTGCAGCATCAATGACCGCCGAGTCTTCAAATTAAAAGACGTAAATGAAGTTTTCCTTGATACGCATACGCTTAATTTTGATTACATAACATTTCTTAAGAACTACGATTGCGGAGATATACAGTCAGGAAAGTTCATTCTGCACGAGCGAAAGACCTTAGACCTTTATCATGATAGCGGTTACTTATTTGCAAACGTCATTGACGATGAAGATGAGGGCTTTTCTCCGGGTGCGATTTTCGTTGAAGAGGACGACTACCTTAACGTGATAGAACTGAATGTCAAAAACAGATTGCAAAAGACTATTATCCTTTCGTTACTTGCCGATAGATATGAAAAGGATGTTCATTACAAAGAACCAATGAAAGAATACAATTCGGAAGGAATTTATATGGACATCTTCAACAAAAGTAAGAGGGATATATATCAAATGATGAGGATAGTAGATGTAGATACCTGTCTGTCAATCTTTGCTGCCAATCACCCGTTTGTTGATACTATTTTGAAAATAGAAGATAATCTTATAGCAGAAAACAACAAGACGGTATGGATAAAAAATGGCGAGTTGATAATCTTTGATGATCCTTATGACGTACCGGGACAACGCGAAATTAAAGATATGACCGTGAAACGTTTAACGACACTTTGCCTGAGCAATATCTACCTTACGCTACTCTTTGATGAGTAGTTAAAGTCGTGCAATGACAAGGAAAAATCCTAAAACCCAGAGAACAAAAATTACATACGTCCATCTGTAATAGGATTTTTTGCTTTTCTTGTGTCCTTCGCCCAACATAATTATCAGGATGCCGACTACACCACCCAGTAATTCAATTAAATGTAATACCTTTTCAGGTATTCGGTGATGGCTTTTTTTCTTTGCGAGATGTTTATCATATAAGAAGACAATTGCTCCCATAATATTCATCAGCACAATGTAATATACAAAGATTTTAATCATAATCTAACCTTTCAAATACTTAAATTTGAGGCTGCAAAGGTATAAAAAAAATATCAAATACAAACTTCTAATTTATGAAATCTTAAAAAAAAGTTACAAAAACCTTCTTTTACAAGCCTTTGTTCTCCTTTCCGTATTGCATTATTTTTGTTTGCTGTTCTGTAATTTGATTATAAAAAACCGAAATCAAATTACAGCGTGCTATAATCAAATTATAGAACGCTAGAATTTGATTATAGAATTCTGTAATCAAATTCTAGCGTTCTATAATTTGATTCTAATTTTTTGTAATCAAGTTTCAGAATCCTGTAATTTGATTCTAATACCCCAAAACTATATTTTTGAAAATTGTTACTTTACCGCAACAGGATTACACTACCTTTCTGTACCGATGAAACGCCGTCAAGTGTCTCAAAAGTAATGATATAGATATATGTTCCTTCGCTGCACAGCCTGCCATTCACTTCTCCGTTCCAGCCTTTCTCTATTGCGTTGGAACGAAATAGCGGTTGCCCATTACCATTAAATATCTGCATTTGATATGATTTCAATTCACGGTATGCAGGTTTGAATATGGTGTTGGAATTAGCCGAAGGAGTGAATGCAGACGGAATTATGAGTTGAGGAACAAGCTTTTGAGTGGTATTTATTCTCTCTTCTTCAATATCATTATCGGGATTTGTATCCTCAACATCGGGTATAGTTACATCGGTTTCAATTTTTGATTGTACCGGATTTGTTTTGACGTTGTTAAAGAAATTATTGATGTTGATATTGTCTTTTAATATATCATCGGTTTTTATTCTAAATTCCGTGTTTTCGGGTGTTGGCATAACCGATGGAGGATTTGGAGTTACAACTGCTAATGCCTGTTCATTAGAAACTGTGGTTGTTGGAGTTACAACGCTATTTTGAGTCTCCGTAACCTTTGTCGTAACTTTTGTAATGTTTTTTGTCGTTTTTTTTTCTTCGGGCTGCAAGAGCCAAAAAGCAACCGCCGCCGCCACAATCACAACTGCAAAAGCCGTAACGCTTTTATAAGGAAAGTGTTTGACCGATAGATGCTTACTGATATTGCTCCAAAGTTTCGCATCAGGCTTTTGCTCATATTCATTCAGCATTTGCCTTAAATAATCCAAGTTTTTATCCGTATCTTTCATAAGTTGAAATTTTCTTTATCCAATAATATCTTTTTTAACATTGATTTTGCTCTGTGATTCAGCACTCTTGCGGTTGTATTCGGTATATTCATTTGAGCAGAAGCCTCATCGTAAGAATAGCCTTCAACTTCTACAAGATTGAAAACAAATCGCTGATTATCAGGTAAAGCATTGATGGCACTGATTAGTTCTTCCGGCGTGAAGCGACTACGAAAGAAATCGGTATTAGATACATCTGTTTCAACCTCATCTATCTTCACATAAACCTTTGCAGATCTGTAATAATTCAAAGCACAGGTTACGAAAATCTTTCTCAACCATCCCTCAAACGAACCAATGAAACTGAATTGCCTAACGATATTAAAAGTCTTTATAAAGGCTTCCTGAAATATGTCTTCGGCATCCTGTTTGTTGCGAGCGTACCTTAAACACACGGCAAACATCTTTGCAGAATATCTGTCGTACAATGCCTTCTGGCTCAATGGCTTTTGCTTTTTGCAACCTTCTATTATGTCGTTTTCTTCACTTGTCATAATCTGTTATAAAGACACATTAAACGAGTTATTTGTTTCAAAGAAATTACTTAAACTTGTTTGGGAAAATTTTTTTTATCCTTTTTATTTATTCATTGCCCGTTTCCTGTTCCGCTTTGTAGCAAAGAATGGCGTAAGGACAATACTCACAATTTTTTTTGTTTTGATTACGTTCATAAAATGTTCCTTCACTGACAGCAAACAAGTTTTCAATAGATTCTTTCAGTATTTGACTGAACGTTTCGTGCATTTCGGCATCGTAAATATCAAATAAAGAACTTCCTCCATTTGCTTTCAGTTTATGGATATAAAGCAGTTGAGGAGTGATTGATGAGAAAGAAATGTTGTGTTTTTGCTTAAAATCATCATTATCCCACAAAAGCCAGCAATAAAACAGAATTTGAAAGACATAATCGGCTCTTTTGCCTTCCATATTGCGGAAAAGCAATGGTAAAGTCTTTAATTTCTGTGGTTCTCCGCCGGTTTTGTAATCCGTAATCGTGAGATTGCCGTTGCAAAAATCTATTCTGTCAATTATTCCTCCGAGTTTGATTTTCTGTTCCTTACCATTATTGATTTTTAACGTCTTTATAACAGGCTCTTCCGTCAAAAACGGCACCGTTTTCTGCTTTTGGTTGTATGCTATAAGTATTTCAAGATATTTAACCGTTATATCCTTGTGCATCTGTTTGATAAGCCTGCGTTCTTCCTCCTTTTCCATTTTATTCAAGGCAAGATTTACAATCTCCACAAGCGGTTTGTTGTTAATTATTCCCGTATTGTCGTACAGCATTCCCGCACTGTGATGAAACAGATTACCAAAAGCAAGTGCCGACATATCACTTTGTTCATAGTCAAGGCTGTCCAATCGTAACAGATACTGAAAATACATTTTTAATTCGCAGTCAAGCATTGTGTTTATGAAGTGAGCCGACAAGTATTCCTTATTCAGTATCAGTGCAATATGTTCCTGCTTCTTTGGATATTCATTTGGCTTAAAGACATCAAAATTTGCTTGTGATGTAACGTTAATATGTTCAAAAGATTTGCCCATTTCCAACTCTGCCTGCATTAAAAACCGACTCTTTTCCTTTACTTTTGTACTTTCTCCCTGTGTATTATAAACAAAAGTCAGTGTTTCCGCACAATGAAACAGGCGATAAAAATAATAGGCAAAGACAGAAATTCGCTTTTCAACCGACATTAATCCATAAAATTTGCGAAGAGAATGCGGAATAAAAGTAGAATAAGTGCTGACATTTGGAATATAATCATCATTTGTTGAAAGCATTAATACATGACGAAAATCCAAATTACGACTTTCAAGCATTCCCATAATCTGTAATCCCTTTGTATCATTGGATTGAAAAGGTAGAGACAGAGATCGTAAATCTGCCATAAGTGTTTTTTGAATAAACGTCTTGGACACAGCATTATCCGCAGTGTTTTTCAAAGCAGTAATCAAATCTTTTATTTTTACATCTATCTGATATGCAGATTCAATCAACACATTGTCGGTTTCGTTTTGTGATAATTTTCCATACATTTCACCAATCTGCATAGAAAGTTTTTCCAACGCAGCCACAGGAGTTAAATGGTCTGTTTCAGTGGTCATAAACTTTTCTACGAAATTATAAAGTGGCGTTTGAGCAAACGGATACCCCATAGTGATATTGACATCTGTTGCTTCGTTTCCAATCTTATCAGGTAAGGCTTTGACAACCACAGGCAATAAACTTTCATTTGCGAGAATTATTACCATATCTTCCTGTTTTAGAGTATCACCATATATTTCCGTTAAGTCGTTTACCCATTTTAATACGCAGGCAGCCTGTAAAGTTTCCCCATTAGATGCTACTATTCTAAGTTTCTGGTCATTTGTTTTTATATGATTAAAGTTTTCGTTTTCAAAAACTTTGTTTGGAAAATTTATTAAGTTATTACGTAAAAATGTACCTGCTTCCTGCTTGTGGTTATCGGTATAATAAACATCATAATCCCAATAAAAATCAGCGGCATTATTATCTCGCAGATATTCAAATATCTTTTCCTCGCTTTTACTCAAAACATTAAAACCTGCAATCACAAATTTGTAATCAGTAATTGATATTTCATTGTTTAATAACCGTTCATAAATTTCTCTATACATCATTCCCGAATAAGCCAAACCCTGTTTTTGCAAACGTAAACGAAAATCTAAATAAATATCTGCAAGACAATCCCATATATCAGTAAAATTTTCTCTCAAAGATATTTCTTTCTGAGCTTTGAAAGAGTCAAAGAATTGTGTTAATAAATCTTTCTGTTCGGGTGTAAGAGGATTAAAACGACTTTCTATATCTTTGTATTGGTTTAGATTAGTAAAAAGCAATGAGGCATCAGCCAAATGTTTGTCTATATCGTCAAAATCAGCAAGTACTATCTTGCCCCAAAAATAAAATTGCTCAAAAGATTCTTGTTCCATGCCGTTATTGCGAGCATAAAATACATTGCAATAAGACAAATAAAGGTTATAAATCAGCGAAATTTCATCTGCAAGTGTGTAACACGACCTTTTCTTAACCCAGTCGTCAATAGTAATGGAATGCGGAGCAAAGACAGGAGTATTGCTGTACTTTATAATTTCTTCATTGAGATATTGTATTGCACGGTGAGAAGGTAAGAGGACAATGGTATTTTGTAACAATTCCTTCTTTTCCACCAGAGCGGAAGCAAGACGCAAAAGAAAACCTGTCCTGTTTGATGTATTCATTTTTTTATGTTATTTTGCCTTCAAAAACCCTTACTGCTTCACCTTCAAGAAAGGTATTACTGATTGTAGAGCCTTCTCCACAAATACGAACCTGCAAAATACCTCCTTTAGTACTTACTTTTACAACTTCATTTCCCGACATATTGTTTCCAATAAAATGTATTACGGCAGCCGCTGTTACAGCCGTACCACAGGAAAGAGTTTCTGCTTCCACCCCACGCTCATACGTCCTGATTTTCAAATGATTTGCCGTTACCTGAACAAAACTTGCATTTGTCCCTCCATACATTACAAAACGTTTATCAAAACGTATGATTTTGCCTTCCTTATTAACATCAATCAAATCAACATTATCAACGAACTTTACAAAATGTTGTGTTCCCGTATCAATAAACCATCCGTCCTTAAATTGTTTCAAATTAGACGGATTACTCATTGATAAAATTACATTGTTATCTTCTATTGTGGCTTTATGTTCTCCGTCAGGTGCAATAAAGAAACAATTATCAAAAATCAAACCCAAATCTCGTGCAAAAGCAACAGCACAGCGTCCTCCGTTGCCACAAAACATTCCCGTTGAACCATCCGGATTGTAAAACTTCATTTCAAAATCATAAACTTTGGGGTCAGTCTTTTGAAGTATGACTATACCATCCGCTCCTATTCCAAAATGTCTATCACACAAGTATTTAATTTGTTCTTCGGTTAAATGGGAACAATTATCCAACATAACAAAATCGTTACCGCTTGCCTGATATTTTGCAAATTTCATTATTTGTGTTTAAGGTTTGCGATTGAAAGAATAAGTCCAAGCACTACTCCGAGCAATGCTGCAAATAATACTCTATATTCTGACGGAAGTAAAAAAGTAATGGTATGAGCAGGATACCAGAAGAAAGGTATAGTTTTCTTGAAAACAAAATTCCATTGAACATTCCAGTTAAGATTTTGAATGATTCTGCCGAATGCAATAGGAGAGAAAAAAACTTTTAATGTTCCTTTGTTTTCCAAAATATGAGTATCGGTTATCTTATGAACAGTCATTAAAACCGGAGCAAAAAAAGTATTCATAAAAAACGATACACAAAAAGCATACAACAGTTGAATACCAAAACACTGAGATGTAATATCGGTTGCAGACAGGGAAAGACCACAATAATGAAGAAAAGAAATTGTACCGCTTGCAAAAATAGACATTGCTATAGAAATTCCAACGCCCAGAACCCCCCAAACAATAAATCGGGGGAACAATCCAAATCCTTTTTCATTATAGACACCTTTGCTGATTCTCAATCCGATACTTTCTCCTGTCGTAGCCAGAATACCAAATTTCAAAAAGGCAAGAACAAAATACCTTCCGTCTTTTGCCTTACTCCATTCCATAAACCAGTCTCTTAAAGGAATAATACAAAAGAATATTGCAACAATCAATATACATGAAGCAATGAAGAATAAATCCTGTTTCTTCATTTATTCCTCTGATATTTCTGGTTTATCAGGCTTTATTTCCTCTTTTTTGATTTCGTTAATCTGTTTGGAAAAATTGGAAATTTCTTTGCGAGCCTGCTTTAATAATCCTATTAGATGAACAACTGCATACATGATGTATATAAGAGCCGCCGAGACTACACCGAAGCATAGCCAGAACTTCCAATCCGGCAAGTCCATTCCGGACTGAATCAGTTGCATTACTAAAATTAAAAGGACAGCAATAAAAACAGCCATTAAACTTTTGAAATGAGAACTTTTCATATTTTATTTATTTTTATGGATGTTAAACTATTTACAACAACTTTTCGGAAAGTTTTTCCAGCATATCTACCGTCATTTTCGGTAAATCATATTTGGGTGCAAAGCCCCACTCTTTTCTTGCACAGGAATCATCCATCCAGTTTGGCCATAAATCTGCTATTGCCTGCTTTAACGGATCACTTTCATAAGTCATAATAAAGTCTGGCTTATGTTTGCGAATTTCAGCGTATATTTCCTCAGGAGTGAAGTGCATTGCAGTAACATTAAATGAATTTCTATGAATCAATTTATCAGCATCAGCCTCCATTATATTTATTGCCGCATCTATCGCATCAGGCATATACATCATATCCAACTGTGTTTCCTTCGACAGCGGGCATACAAATTTTTTTCCCATAACTGCCGCATAATAAATATCAACTGCATAATCCGTTGTACCACCTCCCGGAGGCATTACATAAGAAATCAAACCGGGAAAACGTACTGACCGTGTATCTACCCCATATCGCGAAAAATAATAATCACTTAATAATTCGCCTGTCACTTTTGTAACTCCGTAAATTGTACGTGGTCTTTGGATTGTATCCTGTGGAGTGCCGTTTAACGGGGTACCAGGACCAAAAGCCCCTATTGACGAAGGCGTGAACAATGCTGCTTTATATTCCCTCGCAACTTCCAAACAGTTTAGCAATGCTCCCATTCCTACGTTCCAACCAAGCATTGGATTTTTCTCTGCTGTAGCGGAAAGAATCGCAACCAAATTATATATTCCATCAATTTTATAATCGGCTACAATCTGTGCTATTTGTTTTGCATCTGTTGCATCGCAGGCATGGCATGGTCCCCCGTCTTTTATCTGTTGTGTTAATCGGTTGGGGTTCAAATCCGTTGCCACGACATTTGCTGCCCCATAAATTTCCCTTAATTTTAGTGTCAGTTCCGACCCTATTTGTCCGCCCGAACCAAGTACCAATATATTTTTCATATCCTTATAATTATTAAAAACCTGTTTTTTTGAGAATGCAAAAGTAATAAAAATCTGCAAAACGACTTCCGAAGATATATTTTTTTGCGAAATTTCTTGCGAGAAGTTGTGTTTATAAGGGCAGATTAAGTGTTTTTTACAAATGGTTTGACAATTAACCCAACATTGAAATAAAAAAAGTAAGGGCTTTTTAAGCCCTTACTTATATAAAAATAACACTAAAAAAACTTATTTCGTTTATCGCTGAACAGATTTTGACGTTGTAGTGCCGGAAGATTTGCTTGGAGTGGTTGTCGTTCTTGATTTTGTTGCAGTGGTTGTTGCTTTTGTAGAGGAGTTTTTTTCTTTTGTTGCAGCAGGTTTTTTAGTTGTCGTAGTGGTTGTTGATTGCTTTGTTGGGGTTATTTGCTTTTGTGTAGTTACAGGTTGCTTTGTGGTTGTTGTTTGTTTCGCAGACTGCTGTAAATTTTCCTCTTTATTTGAAGAATTGGTCTTTTGAACAGGCTCTTTGGTAAGAACGGGTTGCGTAGCCTTTAATTCAGGTATTTCCTTTTTCGTTTCTGTATCCTTACTTGGCACAACAACAGTCTGTTGTGGGCGTTCGGAAACCACTTGCACGGGTTTAGCAAGTTCAAACTTCGGTGCATCTTTCTTATCCGCAGGTTTGAAGTCTTTAGCGGCAGTTCTATTGGTTTCAATAGCCTTTGTGTCATTTGCTATCTTACTGTCATCAAAGGTTTTAGTTGGATTATCTTTCTTAAAATCGGTTTCCATAGCCGTTTCACTTGGTAATTGTTTCACAAGTTGAAGTTCATTTGCATCAAAATACTGATTGGTACTTATCTCTTTGAAACTTGTTGAATTAGAACCTATACGCTCCCTGCCGTTACTTGCAGATGTTGAGCCACCTCTTGAATTCATATCCTCTCCTCTGCCGATAGACGTTGTTGTTCTTTGCGAACTGTTATAATCATTTGCGGTTTGATGATGGTTATGTCCGTTAGGATTGTAATGAGAGTCGTAATGGTCATGGCGATTGCAATAAGCACGATAATAGGAATCGTAATAGCCGTCTCTGTAACCTGCTGCGTATGCACTGTTATAGCGAGAGTTGTAACCATAAGCATAACTCCAGCCGAAGTAAGTGTAAAAGAAATACTCCCAATAGTCATCGCAACTGTTAATAACATCTACCGCATACTGACGAGCAAGTAATGAATAATTGATAGCACGACTATACTTTCTACGACTGTACATATGTTGTGCGTAATCATTATAATACACTGCCTTTGAGAGCGATGAACCCTGCCAATAGTTGTAATAACTAACCATATCGTAGGCTTCATCAATGACATAAGCCGTTTTGTTAATTACATTTTTTGCCTGTGTCCTTTTGCTTGCACAAGCCTGTGTCGCAGAACCGAATAAGGTTACGACGATAATAGCAACTGAGACTATTCTTACTAAATTTTGAGTTAAGGATTTCATTTTATTTTGCTTTTTTAGTTAATTAAATAAATTTTTTATTAGATAAGCAATTTACGTGCCAAAGAAAGAATTTTGCCATATTTTGTTTCATTTTTTTGAAATCAAATTATAGCATTCTATAATCAAATTACAGCGTGCTATAATCAAATTACGGAACGCTGTAATTTGATTTCAGAAAAGTGTAATGGTATTATGTGAAATTCAATCAGTTATATAAAAGATTTTTTTTCTATTTTCATACCAAAGAAAAAAGGTAATGAAATGATATAATCGTTTTTACCAATCATTTTTGCCGGTTTAACATTTTTTTTTACTAACTTTGCAAACCGTAAAATAAGTTTAAAATATATCAAAAATGAATAAATATATCCTAAAATCAATATGTTATGTTGCTTGTCTTTGTATGGCAAGCGTAAATGCGTACGCCGTTGTGGCATATCCTTATCCTATTGATGTGAAGCAGTCAGACGGGACAACTATAACAGTGCAACTAAAAGGCGATGAGAAGGTTAATTGGGCTAAAACAATGGACGGATACACTCTTTTGAGAGCAAAGAACGGAGATTTTGTGTATGCGGTTTCCGACAATCAGGGAGGAATACAACCTTCTGATGTTATAGCACATAACAGTGATATTCGCTCACCACAGGAAAAGGATTTCGTGGCACGATTGGACAAAAAACTGTTTTTTTCTCGTGAGCAGATTTCTCTGAAAAAGCAAATATGGGCAATACAGGAAGATTTTGAACACCGCAAAAGCCAAAGTGTAATTTCGGAAGACGGTATTGAACATTACAAAATGGTAGTTATTCTTATGAGTTACGCAGACCTGCCTTTCACAACGCCACGTCAGTCGGTTGATGATTTGTTTAATCAGGTTGGATATTCGTTAAACGGACATCAAGGCAGCGTACATGATTATTTTTCAGCATCTTCCTTTGGTAAATTGGACGTAGAAGCAACTGTTCTCGGTCCTTACACTTCCTATTATCAAATGACATATTATGGAATTCGTGCTCAAGCACTAATAAGAGAGGCAGTTACGGCAGCAAATCCTTATATTGATTTTTCACAATATACCAATGGTGATGGGAATCAAGTATCCTGTGTTTATGTTCTTTACGCTGGTTTTGCCGAATCTTCGGGTACTTACGGTACAATCTGGCCTCATCGCTCTACATTGTACCCTCCGATGTATGTTGATGGAGTTGCCGTTGCCGATTACGGATGCAGTTCCGAGTTTTCAGGCAATTATGCCGGTAGTACTGACCCTTTGAAGATTGGAACTATATGTCACGAATTTGGACACGTGCTTGGCTTGCCTGACTTTTACGATACGGATTACGGAACCAACGGACAGTCTTACGATCCGGGAGAATGGGATATTATGGCTTCGGGTAATTACAATGGAGGGGAGATGTCGCCTCCTCTTTGGAATGCTTACGAACGCAGTACAAGAGGCTATATAAATATTACGGAATTGTCAGACATCGGTTCAAACACTCTACCTCCTTTGTCAAGAGAAAACTTTGCTTATAAAATGACAAACACATCGTTAGGTAACAATTCGTTAGAGTATTTCATACTTGAAAACAGACAGAAAGAGAGTTTTGACTATGCCTTACCGGGTCATGGAATGCTGATTTGGCATATCAATAAAACATTATCAGGCTGGAACAATCAATGTATTAACTGCATTCCCGACCAACAGGGTTATGATTTGATAGAAGCAAACGGTACAGGTAGCAGAGTAGGTAATCCTTTCCCTGGAACAACCAACAATACGGCATTCACAGGTTCTTCAACTCCCAATTCAAATTACTTCCCTTATGGAACGTCATCTTCATCAGGCAAATCGCTTACCCAAATTACCGAAAACACACAAACACAAAATATAATCTTTAATTACAATCTAACAACAACGGGAACACCTGACGTAATTACGAACGGTATAAATTTTCTGCGTTTTGACTCTGCCAACGTAGGAGTAAGTATTACTCAAAATTCAATACCTATTACGGAAAAAGGTTTGTGTTATTCTTCTTCAAGCGTTGTACCAAATTATTCATCAACAAAAATTTCATATAACGGAACAGAAACCAGTTTCAACATAGGTTTGAATAACTTACAACCGTCAACCGATTATTACGTAAGAGCGTATGCGAAGGCTAACAATGCAATTTATTATGGTGAAATAATAAAAATAACTACGCCTTGTGCCATTGAAACTCTTTACCCTGTAATTGTAGGTTTTGAGGATGCTGAAACCCTTGATTGTTTTGGGATGGAATCCGACCGTTATCTTGCTAATAAATGGCGGTATATTGATACTGCTGTTGAGGAAGGCGGCATTGACGCAGCGTATGAAGGAGATAAGTTTGCTTTTGTTAAAAATGATTATTGGGTAGGCTCACAAAGTATCAAACTTGTTTTAACTCCTGTTGATTTATCGGTATTGTCGCAGCCTGTTTTGAAGTTTCATCATGCTCAACGTCCAAAAGATGCCAAGCAGGATAACTTAAAGGTATATTATAAAACGAGTCTGACCGCACAATGGACTTTATTAACCCAATATTTGACCGCTACCGATAACTGGACAGAAAGATCAATATCACTGCCAAACGCTTCAGCAACCTATTATATTGCTTTTGAAGCCGTTTTACGAGGAGGTTACGGAGAATGTGTTGATAATGTAAGAATAATAGAAGATAATGCGGCTGCCTTTCCTAATGTTCAAACAATCTCTTCTTCGGAAATTACGGATATATCAACGAAGGTTTCTGCCAATGTTCTCTCAGGAGGCTTTTCATCTTTAATAGAAAAGGGTATTTGTTACGGTACGGAGCCTAATCCAACGATAGCAGATTATAAAGTAACAACATCGGCTTCTCTTGGTTCTTATGACTTAACTCTCACAGGACTTGCATCTGCTACAACTTATTATGCAAGGGCTTATGCACGCAATGCAAGCGTTGTTTCTTACGGTCAAGAGATTTCATTTACTACTCGCTGTCAGCGAATTACTGATTTCCCCTATTCGCCTGACATAACATCCTCAGATACTCTTTGTATAGACAAATCACAGGGCTGGACAATAGATAATAATGCTTATAAGTTTTCCGCATCATCAAATTTCAGTTCCATATTTCTTTTGCCTATATTCAATTTACAGGATAGAGAAGAAAACAAAATAAAATTTCAATATCAACAACCTGCAAATGCAAGTTTTATTGACACATTACGTATATATTATAAGGTAGGAGTAGCATCTGCATGGCAACTTCTGAAAACATATTCCTCTGCAACAACTCAATGGATGTTAGATTCTATTGATTTGCCTAATGCTGCCGACAATTATTTTATTGCATTTGAAGGCACAGGAGCCAATGGCGGAAATATTTTTGTTAAGGATATAAATGTGGAATCAATTCTTCAAATTCCAATAGTAATAACCACCTCTACCACATTAGCAACGTACAACAGCATAACAACAGGAGGAAATGTTATTTATGAAGGCGTTTCAAGTGTAACTTCAAGAGGTATTTGTTATTCTACAATATATCCGATTCCTACAATCAATGATGCAAGAGTTAATTCAGGTTCCGGACTTGGAGAATTCAATTTAACTCTGTCAAATCTTTTACCTGAAACCGATTATTATATAAGAGCATTTGCACAAAATTCTTTTGGTACAGCCTATGGACAGACCTTTATTGTTACTACTCCACCTGTACCTGTATTAAACAATACTATCAACGGAGACCAGACTTTGTGTAAAGGGGATGTTGCTGAAAGTATTACAGGTTCAATACCAACAGGAGGAAATGGCTCATTTTCTTATAACTGGCAAAAAGATGAAAACAATAGTGGCACATGGGAGGATTGTCAAGTGATATTTCCCGATTTCGTAGTAGGACAGATTTTAGTTACAACATCTTATCGCCGTATTGTAATTTCAGGGAATACGACAGATACAAGCAATGTTGTAACAATATATGTTTATCCGTCAACTCTTGGAGGTAATGTATTTAAGGGGAATGATTCTATAGCACTTGGAGATTCGGTTAGATTGGAATTGAGAGTAAACGTTGGTGACGTACAATACTGGCAAAAACAAAAAAATGGTTACAATTGGCAAAATATAGAAAATACTGCAGGTCTTCTAATCATATATGATACGCCTGCAGATACCGGTTCATGGTTATATCGTGCTGTTGTTCGCAGTGGAGTTTGTGATTCGGCTATTTCGGGCGTTGAACGTGTATATGTAAAAAAAACAGTGGGGTTATATGATATAGATTCTCAAGATTTGTATAAAATAAGCATAACTCCAAACCCTTCCTACGACAAACTATCAATAATTACAAATAAATCTTTGGTAGCAGACATTGTTTTGATTGATGCAAGTGGAAAAACGGCAAAAGAATTTAACTCATTTGCATTAAAAACGAATGGTAATATATTTGATATTACTGATTTGAAACAGGGATATTATATATTAAAGATTTGTAACAAAGAATTTAATTGGCAAGATAAAGTAATAATAATAAATAAATAATAATTCAAAATGAAAAACAGATTATTAAAAATGCTCTTATTTGGAGCGTTAATGGTTTCGCAAACATTGTTTGCAGTTCCTGCACAGAAAGGAGTTTTAACAATAACTCAACCTGACGGGACAACAATAGATGTGTATCTTTCTGGAGATGAAAGAATTCATTGGTATCACACAACGGACAATTATACTCTGATGGCAAACAAAGAAGGCTTTTTAGAGTATGCAATATTGAACGAAATTGGAGATATGATTCCTTCCGGTAGAGTTGCACATAATCCTCAGGAAAGAAGTATTACAGAAATGATAATGCTTAATAGTATTGCTAAAAACCTTGATTATTCTCCTGCGCAAAAAGAAATGATGAAAGAGATTGCCAATAAACTTTTTGGCTCTTATGAACATGAAAAATCAATAGGTGTTTACGGCAACACTATTGGAGTACGTAAATCTTTGATTATTCTTGTTGCCTATACAGATGTTTCATTCACTTACACGAGAGAACAATTTGACGACCTTTTCAATCAGGTTGGCTATAATGTTGGTGGTGCAACTGGAAGTGTTAGAGATTATTTTTTAGCTTCTTCTTTTGGCAAATTAGAAATGAATTCTACAGTTGTCGGTCCTTATACCTTACCTCATAACAGGGCGTTTTATGGAGCAGACGTTACAGATAATAATGGTGGTAGATTAGGTGATATAAATGCAAGACAAATGATAATTGATGCTTGTATGGCAGCGGATTCAGATGTTGATTTTGCACAGTTTGATGGCAATGGAGACGGTTTAGTTGATGGTGTTCACGTTATATATGCGGATAGAGGACAGGCTGATGGAGGCGGTTCAAATACAATTTGGCCTCATCGTGGAGAATTAACTACACCACAGGAATTTGATGGAGTTAGAGTTCAGGAATACTCCTGTTCTGCGGAAAAGAGAAGTACAGGAATAGCAGGAATAGGAACAATAGCTCACGAATTAGGTCATGTACTTGGATTGCCTGACTATTATGATGTAAATTACGGAGGAACTCGTACCCCGTATAATTTTGATATTATGGACAATGGTTGTTATAATAATAATCAAAACACTCCTCCGTTGTACTGTGCATATTCTAGAATGGTATTAAGTTGGGTTGATCCTTATGTTTTTGAAGCCGATATGAATATGGACATAACTGCATTGCCAGTAACAGATTCCAATGCTGTATTTGTAATAAATTCTCCTGTGGAAAACAATTACTTCATATTTGAAAACAGGGAACGGGATAATCTTTGGGATGAAAAAATATATGATGGCGGAAACTACGATGGAGGATTGTTGGTTATGCAAGTAAATAAAACTTTTGACTGGGGACATAATAATGTAAATGTAAATCCTGATAGACCCGGATTACGAATTGTTAGAGCCGACGGGGTTGAAAGCGGTACCTTAACAACAAATTCAAGTGGCACTTCTTTTTTCCCTTCCAATACTTGGACAGACGTATATCCCGGAACAACAAACGCAACAGACTTTTCTGCTAATGACGGAGCAAATCCAAGTGCTTCCACATATTCTATTCAGGATGCAGTGGCTCATGTTTGGGATATTGTAAGACAAACCAATGGCACGATTACTTTTAAGGTTGGTCAGGGTGTAGCGTATGCCAATGAAACAACAACTCTACCTGCCACAAATATAAGTTATACTTCGGCTACTCTCAACGGACAAGTAACGGAAAACTCTCAAAATGGTAGTCAGGTTGTAATAGAGAAGGGCTTTGTTTATGGTGTAACTCCTTTCCCTACAATCAACACATCTGCAAAAGTTATTGCAACATCAAACAATATGGCTTTGGATTTAAGCAATTTGGCTCAGGGACAGACTTATTATTTTCGTGCATATTCCACAAATGCAGAAGGAACTACATACGGAGGACAGGAACATTTCCTTACTCTTTCGCCTGCAATAACTAATAATTTCATTACAGACAGTAACTTGGCTGCTTGTATTACAGGTGAAGTTCCTATAATTTCTGCTTCTTTACCGGAAGGCGGAAGCGGAAATTACACTTACAAATGGATTCAAAGCAATGATAATATAACCTATACCGTAACACCAAACGCAGGAAATACAAAAGATTACACACCCATATCAATGACTAGTCCGTTATATTTCAAACGGATTGTACTCTCTGCCGATAAAACCGATACCTCAAGTGCCAAATACATACCTGTGGTAAATGAAACCACAGCAGGAACTGTGTCAGTGCAGAATGACACCGTTCAAATCGGCAGTCCGGTTGTTCTGTCTCTAAATGGACAGGATGGCAATGTTATGTTCTGGCAAAGGAAATTTAACAATGCTTCATGGATAACCCTTTCCGGTTCTGTTAATACTGCAAATTTGAATGACTTACCCGATGCAACGGGCGATTATCAATACAGAACACGAGTACAGAACGGTGCATGTCCGGGAAAAATTACCGATCCGATAAGCATTTATGTAACTGACAGCGTGGGCTTATACGATTTGAATAATAACGAAACAGCCTTTGAAATATTTCCAAATCCTGCAAACGACGAGATTATGTTGAGTTTCAAGGAAACAAACAGCGTTGATATGTGGATAGTTGATGTTTTAGGACGCCCAATTTTCAAACAGGCGGTTAAGAATGGACAGAAAATAGATTTGAAATTATCCGAAGGTACGTTTTTTGTCATTTTACAAACCGAAAACCGCATAATAGGAAAGAAAAAATTAACAGTAACAAACAGGAAAAATAAATAAAGGTTTCTATTTTGATTCTAATTTTCTGTAATTTGATTACAGAAAATTAGAATCAAATGTTGGACGGAGCAAACCAATGATTAACGTAAAACCCGACAGAAATATAATCTGTCGGGCTTTTGTTTGGCTAATTGAATTTTTTTTGTACCTTTGCCACCTCAAATTTAAGAATAAGTAATATAATATATATATTTAACACTATTGATTATGAAATTATTAGCATTGATATTAAGTCTGTCGTTTCTTGTCTTCATACACGAATTAGGTCATTTCCTTTTTGCACGATTGTTCAAGACCAGAGTACGAAAGTTCTATCTTTTTTTCAATCCGTATTTTGCCATCTTTCGTGCAAAACGAATTGACGGAAAATGGCATTGGAGTTTTTTTTCGAAAACATCCCCTCAAATATTTAAAGAACACGATGAGAAAACCGAATGGGGTTTAGGCTGGTTACCATTTGGGGGATACTGTGAAATAGCAGGAATGATTGACGAAAACAATACAACTCTTTCTGGAGAGCCACAGGAATGGGAATATCGTTCAAAGAAGGCATGGCAAAGACTTTTGATTGTGTTGGGTGGTGTATTAATGAATTTTGTGGGTGCATTGGTTATTTTTTCTGCCGTATTGTTTGTTTGGGGTAAGGAAACATTGCCAATGGAAAATGCAAAAATGGGGTATGAATATGCACAGGTCTTTATTGATAACGGATTTCGTAACGGAGATATGATCCTGTCTATAAATGGCGAAAAACCGGATGACGTTCCAACTGCAACCAACAAACTCCTACTTGACAATGTAAGAAAGGTTGAAGTAAAGCGTGGAGACAGTATCATAAACATTTCTCTTCCTGCAGACTTCGCAAATCAGATTGTAGCATCGGGGGCAAAAGATGTTATTACACCTCTTTTTCCATTTGTTGTGGGTGATTTTGTTTCCGGTTCGTTAGCAAAAAATGCAGGAATGATTAAAGGAGATAGTATAGTGGCTTTGAATGATGTCCCATGCCCTACTTTTGCCGACTTTACAAGAGAGATAAAAAACTTTGCCGATAAAGAAGTAGTAGTGTCTTTTTATCGCAATAATCAACTGCAAAAAACAAACATAAAACTTGATGAAACTGCAAAAATAGGCGTATATCCTCAAAATCCTGCAAATATGTTTGAAACCCGAAAAACAGAATACGGTTTCCTTGAATCCATACCGGCAGGTATTGCAAAAGGAACGTCTATGCTGGTTTCTTATGTCAAGCAATTCAAACTCATATTCTCAAAAGAGGGTGCTTCTCAGGTAGGAGGCTTTGGTGCGATAGGGGGTTTATTTCCTGCCGAATGGGACTGGCAGATTTTCTGGTATATCACGGCATTTCTTTCAATAATGCTTGCATTTATGAACATTCTTCCAATCCCTGCATTAGACGGAGGACATGTATTCTTCACCCTTTGGGAAATGATAACGGGCAGAAAACCGGGCGACAAGTTTATGGCAAGGGCACAAACCGTTGGAATGATAATTCTGTTTGCCCTTTTGATTTATGCAAATGGTAATGATCTGTTTCGCTGGCTTAGCGACAAGTTCTAAACTTATAAAATAGCATTTGAGGATTGTATTTAGATTTTTTTGTATTTTTGCAACCTCATTTAGAATAAAAAAACAGAAAAATAAACAAAAGTAATATGAATACAGTTAAAGAAATTTTAGAGAAATTGAAAGATGTTAATATAATTTGCAAATTGATAAAATGATAAGTATTATGAGTATTTAGAGTAACGCCAAAGCGCGTCAAAAGAACAAACGGAACAGTATTGACGCCCGAAATGTCAATCACGGTTACGACCGTGCAACACACTTCCGACCCGTTTTACAACGGAGCGA
>JAISTG010000075.1 GCA_031272705.1 Bacteroidales bacterium
CGAAAAATAAATGACTTTCGCAAGTTTTTTGCGAATTATTTTTCACATTATTTTGTTTTATACTTCGTATCATTTGATTTACATTTTATTGTTTTTATCGGCTGCAAAGGTACAAAAAAAATTAATACCACCAAATTATTTTCATTTTTTTTACGCGTCAGCCCATAACGCAGGTGTTGCTAACACTGTTTTATTATTGCAATTTGCGACTAAAAATAATATCTTTCCAATAAATAATTTATCGGAAAGATATTATTTGCGAATAAAAAAAACAATTAAGCCTGAATCTAAATGGTATATTTGCCGGCAATATCACCGGCTACTTTTTTCAGGGTGGCGAGCATATTGTCGTCAAGTTTTCCTGCCTTCAAATCGGCAAGCAGTTGTTGGTGCTGACTGTCCAAACGGAAAAGAAATTCCTGTTCAAATGCAGATATTTTATCCACAGGGACGTTTTGCAGCCAACCCTGCGTACCACAGGCAATAATTGCAATTTGATGTTCTACCGTCATAGGCGAATACTGAGGCTGTTTAAGGATTTCCACGTTGCGTTTTCCCTTTTCCAACACCATTTTTGTTGCGTTGTCAAGGTCGGAACCGAATTTTGCAAACGCTTCCAACTCTCTGTATTGTGCCTGATCAAGTTTTAATGTTCCCGAAATCTTTTTCATAGACTTTATTTGAGCCTTTCCTCCAACACGACTGACCGAAATACCTACGTTAATCGCCGGACGGATACCCGAATTAAACAGATTGGTTTCAAGGAAAATCTGCCCGTCCGTAATGGAAATAACATTGGTAGGAATATACGCCGAGACATCCCCCGCCTGTGTTTCTATAATAGGCAGGGCAGTAAGTGAGCCGCCTCCCTTAACCATATCTTTAATTGATTCAGGCAGGTCGTTCATATTTTTTGCTACGCTGTCTTCCTTAATAATCTTTGCGGCACGTTCCAACAACCGAGAGTGCAGATAAAACACATCACCCGGATACGCTTCACGTCCCGGCGGACGCCGTAACAAAAGAGACACCTCCCGATAAGCCACCGCCTGTTTGCTCAAATCATCATAGATAACAAGAGCGGAACGTCCCGTATCTCTAAAAAACTCACCTATTGCCGCTCCTGCAAACGGAGCATAAAATTGCATAGCCGCAGAGTCTGAAGCCGTTGCCGCCACAACAATAGTGTAATTCATAGCCCCCTTTTGTTGCAGGATACGAACAATGTTGGCAACCGTAGAGCCTTTTTGTCCGCAGGCAACATAAATACAATAAACGGGTTCTCCTTTTTCGTAAAACTCCTTTTGGTTTATAATCGTATCAATGGCTATGGCGGTTTTTCCTGTCTGCCTGTCGCCGATAATCAGTTCTCGCTGACCTCTTCCGACAGGAATCATAGAGTCAATAGCCTTTATTCCGGTTTGCAACGGCTCTTCCACAGGTTGCCGAAAAATAACTCCCGGTGCTTTCCTTTCCAAAGGCATTGAATAGGTAGTTCCTTCTATCTGTCCTTTGCCGTCAATAGGTTCGCCGAGAGTATTTATAACTCTGCCGAGTAATCCGTCCCCAACCTGAATAGATACTATGCGTCCGGTTCTCTTTACTATATCTCCTTCATTTATGGTATTGCTATCACCGAGAATTACCACGCCGACATTATCTTCTTCAAGATTTTGTACAATCCCTTCTATGCTGTTTTCAAATTCCACCAATTCGCCCGATTGAGCATTTGTCAGTCCGTACACACGGGCTATGGAATCTCCAACATTCAGCACAGACCCAACTTCTTCCAAAGATGTTTCAAGATTTGCATTTGCAAGCTGCTTTTGAAGTATTGCAGTAACTTCCGAAGGTTTTATTTCTGACATTTCTTATCTTTTTTAATTTTTTACAGGCTGCAAAGATATAAAAAATCTTTTAATCAAAAATAGCACGACAACATTATATCATCGACTTTTAACAGGTAAAGAATGCTGCACGGGACATACTAATGTTTTTTCACCCTTTTAAGTATCAATAAGTTCATAGGGTTAGTTTCTAATCCTTCAATGTTTTTTTGTGAAAAGCGAAGCACCTGATCATAATAAAGAATTACTATCGGCGATTCCTCCATTACGATAGCATTCAGGCGTTTGTACATTTCCGTACGCTTTTTCACATCTGTTTCTTTTTGTGATTGCTCATACAAAATATCAAACTGTTTATTGGAGAAATGCGTATAATTTGGTCCTTGCGGTGAAAAATTCTTGGAATAAAAGAGCGACAGATAGTTTTCCGCATCAGGATAATCCGCAATCCAGGAACCACGAAACCAATTGCTTTTCCCCTGTGCTATCTGTTCTCTTAACGCTCCCGGAGGACTGACATCTATTTTCACATTTAAGCCCAAATCAATCAATTCCTGTTGAATGTACTTGCACAAATCAAGATATGCGGCGGTGGTAGCAAGGGTTATGGAGGCGTTATTTTGCAAACATTCTTTTAGTAATTCTTTTGCTTTTTGCGGATTATAATTATAGAAAACGGCTGTCGAATCATAGCCCGCTAACCCTTTGGGAATGATGCCGTTTTCGCCCGCAAGACCGATATTGTTTCGCAAGTAACGCATCATTTTTTTGCGATCAAAGCCGTAATTGATTGCCTGACGCACTTTTTTATTTTGTAATGGATTACCGGTATCGGTATTGTCCATTTGGAAACCAAGATATTCGGTATTAAGATAAGGTTCGGTGGCAAGGTTTATTTTGTTTTGATATTTAGGTTGAAGGTTGCCGCTTCGTGTAAGTACTTCGTCTTTGTACGTAGCATCAATCCCTGAAATAAAATCTATGTTTCCCTTAACAAATTCCAAAAAGACAGACTGCTTATCAATAATAAATGAAATTGAAACGGCATCAAGATACGGCAGATGATTACCCTGTTCGTCCGTTTCGAAGTAATCTTCGTTGCGAACGAGTACCAACTTCACTCCTTCCTTCCACATCTTAAAGCGAAACGCCCCGGTACCAATAGGATTGCAGCGGAAATCCTTGCCGAAATGCGACACAACTTCCTTCGGTACAACACTACAATATGGCATCGTCAGCAATCCGAGAAACGGAGCATAGGGTTTCTTCAACCGAATAACCAAAGTAGTATCGTTTTCTGCTGTAAAATTAGCCACATTGCCGAATATCCAAGCACCGGGCGAAGCAACCTTTTCGTCAATAATCCTTCCAAAGGAATAAACAAAGTCATCAGCAGTTACCTTTCTTGTATTGTTCTTATTCTTAAACAGTTCGGACTTGTGAAAATAGACATCGGAACGAAGCGTAAAACGATATGTCAGAGCATCTGCGGATATTGTCCAGTGCTTTGCTACGGAGGGCTGAACGGAAAGGTCTTTATCCAACTCCACTAACCCGTTATACAGTTGCAAATCAGCCCAAATCATTGCCTGATCCTTGGCATAGGCGGGGTCAAGTGAAGATATGTTTGCCGACTCGTTGTAACGGAAAATCTGTTTGTTGTCATTGATGTTGCCCTTTCCGCAGGATACCGCAACGAAAGCCGTTAGACATATAATAATAAGGTGTTTCATATCAGTAAAATGATGATTTAAGGCTGCAAAAGTAATAATTAAAACACTAAAATCACCTTTCGGATTACTTTTACTTCGTTTGGTAGGTGCGGATTGACATATCGTTGCGTCTGTTTCTCAATAAATTTATACCTTTGCACAATGAAAAAAATCATTTTTATCTTTTTAATGTGCGGATTCGGCATTTCATTGCACGCCAATCACCAATCCGTAAATCAAAACGAGCCGTCGATAGTCTGTGGGGCGGAAAGAACAGACCTTTATCTGCCTTTGTTACAGGGGAAACGAGTTGGCATTGTGGCAAATCAAACTTCTGTCGTAGGGAAAACGCATTTGATTGACACTCTTTTGTCATATAACATTGATATAGTGAGGATTTATACCCCTGAACACGGCTTTCGCGGAGACGTGGAGGCGGGTGGAAACGTCAATAACAGCAGGGACAAACGCACAGGTTTGGAAATAGTGTCGCTTTACGGCAGGAGCGTGAAGCCGAGTCGGGAAAGCATGCAGGGGATAGACCTTATGGTGTTTGATATACAGGATGTGGGTTGCCGATTCTATACTTATATTTCAACGTTACATTATGTTATGGAAGCATGTGCGGAAAACGCCGTACCGCTTGCAGTACTTGACCGACCAAATCCCAACGGATATTTCATCGGAGGCTGTGTTCTGCACGATACATCGTTGGTTTCCTTTGTCGGAATGCACCCGGTGCCGGTCGTTTATGGCATGACAATAGGCGAATATGCCCAAATGATAAACGGCGAACACTGGCTGGGGACCTCAAAAGCGAGAGTAACAGGCGAAAAAGGCAATCTGCACTGCGACCTTATCGTTATACCGCTGCGGAACTACTTCCGCAAGGGGCTTTATCCGCTGTCCGTTGCACCGAGTCCTAATTTGCGTACGTTGAATGCGGTATTGCTTTATCCGTATCTTTGTTTCTTTGAAGGGACTCCCGTGTCTGTCGGGCGGGGAACGGATTTCCCTTTTGAGATAATCGGCTATCCGAACTACAAGTGCGGGGATAAATCCGACTGCATTGACTTTACGCCGCGCTCGTCTCCGTATAAGGATACGCTGTGTTGTGGGGAAAAATTATCGGTACCTGAGGTCGTTGCGGCAATAACCGATGTCAATTCGGTACTTTCGCTCTTTGGTGCGGTATCATCGCAATATGAAAAATACCCTGCGAAAGATAAATTTTTCCAACCCTTCTTTGATAAACTCGCCGGCAGTAAGGACGTGAAGGAAGCCATAAAAGGAAACATCAACATCGCTACTGCGGAAACCAAATGGCAGCAGGAAATCCGCCGTTTTAAGCAGATACGGCAACAATATCTCCTTTACGGGGATTGACGGAAGAAAAAAATTTACTATCTTTGCACCCTGAAAAATTAACGTCAGATATGCTTTTTAACGATATAGTTTTTGGTCCGATACATTCACGAAGGCTTGGTACAAGTCTTGGTATCAACCTGTTACCTTCTCAACATAAATTATGCAACTTTAATTGTGTTTATTGCGAATGCGGTTTCAATACGGTTGCATACAACAAAAAATGCACCCTTCCCACGATTCACGACGTGGTTTCGAGCCTTGAAAAATTCGCTTCCGCACATCATAAAGACACCTTGCGAACAATAAATTCCATCACCTTCAGCGGAAACGGCGAACCGACACTTCATCCCGACTTTGCCGAGATTTGTCGCATCATTTACGTCTTTCGCACGGGTTACATGCCGCAGGCAAATATCACCCTGCTCTCAAACGCGACAACGATAGGCAAACTGCCGACTCAAAACGCCCTGAAATACATAGATAACGTGATTTTGAAGTTAGATTGCGGCACTCCAACGCAGTATAAACTCATAAACCGTGCCTCAACGCAGAGTTTCGAGCGGTTGATTGAGAATATGACGCGCTTCGGACGGGAACGCATCATCCAAACGCTGCTTGTGAAAAGCACTGACCCTCAAAGCGGTATAGACAATACCGAACAGAGCGAATTTAGTGCTTATTTGAAAATAGTCAAAGCCATCAATCCGAAAAGCGTTATGCTCTATAGTATTGACAGACAGACACCTGACAGCACCCTCATCAAAATTCCAACCGACAAATTGGAGGAATACGCCGACCAGTTGCGATACCTCGGCATCAAAACGGAGGTTTATTAGACCTCTGCCTGCATTTGTTGCATTGACTTCGGGATAAATTTTGCGGTTTTCGCACATAAATTTTCCGAAGGCACTCCTTATATATATAAGGTGTGCCTTCGGAAAATTATTTGCAGCAACCAGAAAAATATTTGCAGCAAAAAAAAAATTATTTGCAGCAACCAGAAAAATATTTGCAGCAAAAAAAAAATTATTTGCTGCAACCAGAAAAATATTTGCTGCAAAAAAAAAATTATTTGCTGCACTCAGGAAAATATTTGCAGCACTTGGTGCAACAGAAGGCGGTTTCAAGAAATTTTTCGGCGGATATGTTGTATTTTAACGAAATTTTGTACTTTTGACCCCGCAAAAACGTAAAATAATGAGACGAATTGATACTTTTTTTTGTTGCTTCATCGCATTTTGTACGGCAACAACCGCAATTAAAGCCCAAAATGATACCGTAATTCATTGTACCGGTGATATGTTATGTGCCAAAAGCGTAACCCTTCGTATAGACCGCATAAAGGGTCGAGGAACGGTTACGGTGAATGGTCAAACGGTTGGAACACAGTGTAATGAGTTCGTACCTTTTGCTGCCGATATTAAATCGTTACTTCGGGTGGGTGAAAACCGAATCGCCATCGCCTTCGACAGCCTCTTTAAGGACACCGCCGACTTCGCCCAAAGGTACGGCGTTTTGAGCAATGAACCCCGTGTGCTGCTGCGTTTGGCGCAGTATAACTTCGGGTGGGACTTCTGTTCGGCGAATTTGACGCCCGATTTCACGGGGTTCCGTGTGATGTATGGCGAGGATGATGCAACGATACCTTATTACGTTGTAACAGACTCCGTTACGAACGACACCGCTTACTTGACCCTGCACACCGAAAGCCGTAAAACAGCGTTCCAAATACCGCATCCGATACTCTGGTTCCCCAATGGAATGGGACAACAGCACATTTACCAAAAACGAATTGACAATATGGATATTCGCTTCGGCATCAGGACGATACAACTCGTAGAAGAAACGGATTCCATTGGGCGTTCGTTCTATTTTAAGGTCAATGGGCTTCCGTTCTTTGCAAAAGGTAGCAACTGGATAGCGACACCTGTTACGGACACTGCTCAACTTGCTATGGCTAAAGCCGCACATATCAATATGTTACGTCTATGGGGCGGAGGTAGATACGCCGATGACCGGATGCTTAACTGGTGCGACCGCAACGGAATACTGCTTTGGCAGGATTTTCCCTTCGCCTGCGCCCCCTACCCTGCGGACTCGGCGTTCCTGAACGAGATTAGAGCCGAAGCCAAAGCAAATCTTGACCGACTGAAATGTCATCCCTGCGTGGCGGTTCTTTGTGGTAATAACGAGATTTGGGAAGGTATTCACAACTGGGGGTGGTATCAGTCCGCCGAAGACTCAATACGCCTCATTGAAAACTATAACGCCCTCTTTCAAAGGACGTTACCACAAGTCATAAGCATCACCTGTCCTAACATACCCTACATTCATACCTCCCCTCTCTACGGTTGGGGTCGCAAGGAGAGTTTAACGCACGCCGACTGCCATTATTGGGGCGTTTGGTGGGGCGACAGCGTTTTTGAAACCTACACCCGTAAGGTCGGACGCTTTATGAGTGAATACGGTTTCCAGTCTCCCGTCATTCCTTCGTCTGTTTGGCACGGGCAATACCGAATGCGATACACCGGCATCCGTGATAAGTATGGTCGGTTTCAGCATCATCCGCGGGGCTTCGAGTCAATAGAGCAACGGATTGAAGAATGGTACGGGTCGTATGCGGGAGAGGACGATTTTATACGAAAAGCCAACAACGTCGCCTGCGCCGCTTATCGCATTGCCATCGAGAGTCATCGCCGTGCCATGCCGAAATGTATGGGCAGTTTGACATGGCAGTTCAATGAACCCGAAATTGCGTTTTCGTGGGCGTGCATTGATGCCGCCGGAAAGCCGAAACCTGTTTATAACACGTTGAAACACTGCTTTGAACCCTTAATACTGTCCATTGATACCTATTCCTCGCCCGACAGTGTGCGGATATGGTATTGTAATGACGGGCAGCAATGCGTTGAAGCCAAGCATCTTAACATTGTTTTCCTGAACGACAACGAGGAAATAATCCATTGGCAAACCCTTACCGATATTCGTTTCAACGGAATGACAAGTGCCTGCATTATATCCTTGGCATACAAAGACATACCGAAGTTTAACCGCAATAGAACCTTTCTTCGGGTCAGCGTTCCCGACCCCGACCTTCGTATATCGTCATCCTGCTTTTTCTGTAAGCCGAAGGACTACGTCAAACCCGCCTTATACGACAGCGAAATGTTTGAATAACAATTTAATACGTGAATCCGCCGAATTTTAATTTAGAATCAGTTTAGCATCTTTCGGATACCGCACGTTATAAACAAATTTTATTGTTTTGCTTTGTCCGGCGTCTATGGTCAAATCCCGTCATAGCCGTTGCAACCGTCATTACAACAAATGCAAACGTTTTTAGATTACTTTTGATATTCATATTATTACAATTTTATTTTATTATAAGAAAGCGCAAAAGTATAAAATTATTTTTAAGTGAGAATGTATTACATTATTTTGACGTAACAAAGTATTAAGTATTAAGAAACTTTCAAGATACATTGCTCAAATTATTCCGATGTCATATTCTGTACTTTTTTTCTGTTCAATTGCATTATTGTTTTCTCATTGAGATGGTTCAGTATAGGTTTATAGGGAATTGGACAAAAGATTAGGTATTATTTTTGTTGTCATTGAATGGATATATCATTTAGCGATTGCGATAGTACTTTTAGCAGTATTTTGGAGACGCTTGCATGACATTGGTAGAGCAGAAGGTTGGTGTTTTATTGGTTGATACCTATTGTTTGTTGGATTGTATTGCTTGTTTGTTTCTTTCCCGACAGCGAAAAAGGGACTAACATATTTGGCGAAAATCCAAAGAAAATAAACTAAATTCATTGTAAAGATAACAAAATCAACAGCCCGTTTAAGCTAAAGAACGGGCTGTTGATTTATGTTCATTAAGCCCCAAAAAGAAAGGATGTTTTGGAAAATCCAAACATCCTTTCCTTAAATTAAAACATTCTTTTGAAGCCTTTTATTGACGGGATTTGATAAGAATTTCGAGTATCTTAATAGCACATTCGCTGATTATTGAACCCGGTCCAAAGATTGCAGCCGCTCCTGCATTGTAAAGAAATTCATAATCCTGAGGAGGAATAACTCCACCAACCACAACCATTATATCTTCCCGACCTAATTTTTTCAACTCTTCAATGACTTGAGG
>JAISTG010000052.1 GCA_031272705.1 Bacteroidales bacterium
AATGCTGCGTTTCCTGCGGGAAACAAATTTCTTCTTTCTGCCATATTATGTTTATATTTTTTTTGTATATGTTAAAATTATATTATTACTTGTTTTTTGATTATGCGTACATGTACGCATAATCTCCGTACATGTACGCACACTTTCCGTACATGTACGCACACCCTCCGTACATGTACGCACACCTTCCGTACATGTACGCACACCTTCCGTACATGTACGCATACCTTCCGTACATGTACGCATACCCTCCGTACATGTACGCATACTCTCCGTACATGTACACACGCTCTCCGTACATGTACCTTTGATTTCCGATATTGTTCTTTTAAATTGTTCCATTATGGCGGCAAAAGTACAAAAAGTTTTTTAATTTCTAAAATATGTATAGAAAATTTGTTTGCGTCAGCCTTCGGTGTGAGTGCGACACGCACCAAAAGTACAAAAAGTTTTTTAATTTCTAAAATATGTGTTAATTTTTAGAAAGAGAGAACTTCGGTTTATTCCGAAACAATCTCTCCGTAGAGGTCAAATTCCAAAGCATCAATAATTTTCACCTTCACAAAGATGCCCGCTTCCAACGGATAATGCGCAGGAACAAGCACTTCGTTATCCACTTCGGGCGAATCGTACTCGCTTCTGCCTACCCAAAAATCCCCCTCTTTTCTGTCAATAACTATCGTAAGGATTGACCCGATACGAGCAATGTTTTTGGAAAGCGAAATTGCCTGTTGCTGAGAGGTTAATACATTAAATCGCCGTTCCTTTTCCTTCTCGCCGACATCGTCAGGCAAAAGATACGCCGCAGTCCCCTCTTGTGCCGAATATTTGAAAACTCCAAGCCGGTCAAACTTCATTTCGGCTACAAAATCCTTTAATTGCTCAAAATCATCCTTCGTTTCCCCGCAATAACCAACAATAAGGGTCGTACGAAACGCTATATCAGGTACTTCCTCACGTATTTTGCGTACGAGCAACTTGGTTTGTTCCCCGTCAATCATTCGCCGCATTGATTGAAGTATCGGATTGCTGACGTGTTGCAAAGGCATATCTATATATCTGCAAAGTTTAGGTTCGGTTTTCATCAGTTCAATAATTTCCACAGGGAAATTATTCGGATAAGCATACTGAATACGAATCCAAACAATGCCTTCAATTTTAGCAAGTTCCCGTATCAAATCTGCCAAACGCCGTTCGCCGTAAATATCCACGCCATAATAAGTTGTGTCCTGTGCAATGAGAATCAGTTCCTTCACTCCCCGTTGAGCCAAATTCCTTCCCTCCCGCACTAATACTTCTATCGGCTGCGATATATGCCTTCCGCGAATCAGCGGAATGGAACAAAATGAACATTTTCTGTCACAGCCCTCAGCAATTTTCAAATAAGCATAATGCTTCGGCGTACTTATCTTTCGTACAAGCGGTTTGTTGTATTTGCATTGTAAATTGTTATGCTGTGGCAAATGTATTTGAAGGTAATCGGCTATTTTTTCGTGTTGAGCAGTGCCGAAAAAAGCATCTACCTCCGTTATTTCGGCTTGTAATTCCGTTGCATACAAATTGACAAGGCAACCACAGGCAATAACCCTTTTGATGTTTCCCTGTTTTTTCTCTTCGCAACAGGCAAGTATTGTATTGATTGCCTCCTCCTTTGCATCGTCTATAAATCCACACGTATTTATTATAACGGCATCCGATTCGGTATTATCACCGTCAAACACCACATCAAAACCTGCTTCATGCAAAAAACCGCCGAGATATTCGGAATCTACTAAATTCTTTGAGCAACCCAGCGTTATAATATTTATTTTCAGTTTATTCAATATTTTTTCCAGTTTCTAAATTTCAAAGAAAAAACTCCAAAAAACGCTTCCTTAAAGATACGCATACTCATTTTGCTCTGACCTTTTACTCTGTCGGTAAATACAATAGGGACTTCAACCACCTTAAATCCAAGTTTGTACGCAGTGTATTTCATTTCTATCTGGAAGGCATAACCAACGAATTTTATTTTCTCAAGTTTCAACCTCTGTAACAGTTCCTTGCGATAACAGGCAAATCCGGCAGTGCAGTCGCCAATTTTCATTCCCAAAACGCACCGTACATATTTAGAGGCATAATACGACATTAACACCCGTTTCATATCCCAATTCACAACGCTTATTTTGCCATTCACGTAACGCGAACCCACAGACATATCCGCCCCATTACGACAAGCGTTATACAGATTTATCAAATCTTTCGGCGGATGCGAGAAATCGGCATCCATTTCAAAGATGTAGTCGTATCCCTGCTGCAAAGCCCATTGAAAACCGGCAATATAAGCCGTTCCAAGTCCCATTTTGCCCTTGCGTTCCTTAATATGCAGACGTTGAGGAAACTCTTCAATGAGTTTTTTCACAATTTCAGCCGTTCCATCGGGCGAATTATCCTCCACTATCAGTATATCAAATTCTTTATCCAAAGCAAAAACTGCCCGGATAATGTTTTCTATATTTTCCTTTTCATTATACGTTGGAATAATAACTAAATTCTCTGCCATAAGATTTCATTTTTGAGACTGCAAATTTAGTATTTTTGTAAAATATTCTTTGTCAAGATTTTTAACTTCTGTATTTTCATCAAGTTTTCCCATTCCTTGTTTTTGCTCTTCGCTTAAATCGTTTCCTTCAAATTTTTGCAAGTTAAAACTTATAGCCGAATCGTCGTTAATTCGTTCAATTGTTCTGCGCCTAACAGACCAGCAACCAATACCTTTGTAATTATATGCAATGGGTTGAACAAGGAGACAGGAAACCAAAGTTGCCCCATCGTCTATCCCATTATAAATATCATATTTTTTAATATCATTCTGTTCTTGTTGGTTATAACTTTCTTTTGCCTCAATGATTTTATTGGGTGTATCTAATACTTTAAAAGCGCCTATATAACCTGTGCCGCCCCTCTTAAAAAGAAAAATAACATCGTTAGGCTTTACATTTTTCAATAGTTCCGTTCGCCAATCTTCGCCGTATTCAATCAATGATAAAAACCAATTACCATCTTTGTTACCATCTTTGAATGCTTGGATTTGTTGTTCGCCCAATGCATTGAAATGCCAATAGGTAATGTTCTTCCCTTGCGTATTATCATTATTTGCCATTTCCTGCTTAATCTGTATGTCTTCTTTTTTATCGGCGTCTATATAAAAGGATTTATAAAGATTAAGCAGGAAATGCCAAATAATGATAAGAACATTACCTTTTGGCATCTGTATGTCTTCTTTTATATCGGCGTTTATATAAAAGGATTTATAAAGATTCTCGAATTCTTTGCCTGCTTTATTTGCTGTTTTTTTACCTTTTTTAGAATCAATAATATTTTCTTGCAGGCAAGCTGTTATTTTGCTCATAGCATCAATTGCGCTTTCGCTATTCGCTTTGGGTAATCTTCGAATTTGTTCCGATAAATATATTATCTGTTTACTATCATGCAAGTAAAAAACCAAATCTTTAAAACAAATTTTTCTCAGCTCAACCAATTTATCTTCTGGTATTATAGTTTTACCAGTATCAAAAATATCAAGAATATCCCACATTTTGCTGGTAAACTGAGAATAAACTTCAATTTTGTTCTCATAAATTTTTATATCTTTGTCTTTCTGAGATTCTTTATCAGTCTGACCATTTAATAAAAATTGAGTGAGAAACACTCCAATTAGAGCGCTAATTATTGCTACAATTCCACTACTAATGGAAATCGTTGGTATTTGTGCTTCTGAAAAATATAACAGAATCGAACAAATAATAAGCAGCCCTAAAAATCCAAATAAAAATACAATTACTTTGTTCATATTAATCTAATTTTAAAATTTCAAAATCATTTTTATTACAGCACGCCTTCTGATAATCGAAGTTATAGAGGCGCAGATACATCTCTTTAATCTCTTTCGCTCCGTTGTAAAACGGGTCGGAAGTGTGTTGCACGGTCGTAACCGTGATTGACATTTCGGGCGTCAATACTGTTCCGTTTGTTCTTTTGACGCGCTTTGGCGTTACTCTAAATACT
>JAISTG010000054.1 GCA_031272705.1 Bacteroidales bacterium
AGTTTCAGGATTCTATAATCAAGTTTCAGGATTCTATAATCAAGTTTCAGGATTCTATAATCAAGTTTCAGGATTCTATAATCAAGTTTCAGGATTCTATAATCAAGTTTCAGGATTCCATAATCAAGTTTCAGAACGCTATAATTTGATTATAATTTTCTGTAATCAAATTACAGCGTTCCGGAATCAAATTATAGAACGTTAGAATTTGATTTCAGGAAAACGAAAACATATAAGAATTTAGGCTTATTTGCTTCTATCGTTGTTATCGTCTGATTGTATTTTGGTTAATTTTTGTCTTTCGTACATCTTACCGAAGTTATACGAGACGCGAAACCTGACTCCGATACCTGCTTCCTTAGATTCGCTTTCATAAGAGGTATAAGGAGTGTCGTAAGAGGTCTTATAAGTCTTGACAGACAGCAGATTAGTAGCCGAAATGCTTAATCGCAAAGAATTATCAAAGAATGCACGATTGACGGAAAGGCTTATGTTTTGCCAAGGACTGCTTTTGGAAACACTTAAACCTTGATTCCAAAAGATATATCCCTGCATAGACAGGTTTATTTTCAAAGGAAGTTGATACGAAACGTTAGCCCAGCCGTTTGCACCGAAAGAATTTATGTCCGCAAGTTTGTTATTACTTAAATACCGGCTTGAATTGTATCTGCCACCTGCCGAAAGATAACAATGAAATTTCTCAGTAATGTTCTTATTGAAACTGACGTAAAGCCCTAATGAGTGAGCAGTAGTTAGATTTTGAGGTTTTGATACGGTAATCATTGAGTTTGGTTTAAGTTCAGGCACATCTACAATGGCATCTGTTGTGTATGTGTAACTCAAAGAAGTATTCAGGCAATAATTCCAAGAATGCGACAGAGATATATTGTGATTATACGATGGTTTAAGGGCGGGATTACCCTGCGTTTCGCTGTAATCGGACTGCCTTGACACAAAAGGATTAAGCCGAGAGTACCAAGGACGTGATATACGATAGTTATAGCCGAGAGTAAAGCGGTTTTTCTCATTCACAAGGTAACTTATACGGATGTTAGGAAAGAGATTGGGATATTGGAGAGTGTTTTTCTCATTGTTTATTGACTGTTCGCCAATGGTATAAGTGTATTCGCCTCTTACACCTGCTCGCAAGTTGATTTTCTTACCAAATTTGTGAGAATAGGAAAGATATAAGGCGTAAATGTTTTCCGTATATTTGAAATTATTGGTGCGATTGGTATCGTTTATATAAACGGAATCATTGTTTATTTGTGCGTTACAATCATTGTTATTGTTGCTTAAAGCAAGTTTTGCTCCTGCTTCCAAAGTGCCATCTTTGAATATCTTCTTTTGGAAGTCTATTTTCCAACTCAAATCACGGCTTTCCCTTGACACATCTGCTGTTTGTCCTTTACGTCTAATCCAGTTAGAAAGGTCGTTTCCCAAATAATAGTTGTATTCTTGGAAGTTTCCCGTATTCTGTTCCTGCACGGCGAAGTCCAAATCGGAGGAAAGTTTTGTGTCATTAGTATCAAAAGAATGTATATAGTTCAATCCGCCACGTAAAGACTTGTTTGAGTATAAATAAGAGTTGTCTATATGATACATGGAGTCCGTTTGCTCATAATCCTGCGAAGTGCTAATCCACGTATCACTCACAGTAGTGTATTCAGGATTGGAATACTTGTTATAATATATGGAAAAACCAATCAGATTGTTGCTGTCAATAGTATAATCTCCGTAAAAACCGCCATAAACACCGTTATCAGTAGCTTCATTTTCGGGCTGAACGCTATAAAACAAAACGGTATCCTCCCCTTCTCTCCATTTCTTATTTTTAGACCAATAACCCAAACCACGATCGTTGCCCCATGAATAATCACCCCAAACAGACAGAGTCCATTTGCTATCCATATAACTCAGAGAGGCATCTCCGCTGTAATCCCATGCCACATCGTAACTCGCACCTGCACCAATATCTCCGTTAATTCCGTAATTCTTTTGTCTGTCAAAGATAATATTGATTATACCGCTTGCTCCGTCAGAATCATATTTTGCAGAAGGATTACTGATAACTTCTATCTTTTCAATCTTTTCGGGTGTCATTGATTTGAGCATTGATTTTATTGCATCCCAATCAAGTTTCATATCTTTGCCACTGAACTGAAAACGAACACCACTTTGACCGTTAAGTGTTATATTTTCATCCTGGTCAATGGAAACGCCGGGTGTTTTCTTCAAAAGGTCAAAAGCATTTTCTGAAGCATCACTCAAACCCTCGTCAATGTTCATAGTAAGTTTATCCACGTCCATTTCAAAGCGAGGTTTCTTGGCTACAACTTTTGCAGTCCCGAGATCTATGTTGTTACTTTTGATAAAAATGGTGTCAAGGTTTAATGTATCATTTTTTATTTTTGAAAAGTCAAGGTCAAACGTTAAAGTTCCGTATCCCGAATAGGTTATCTTCATTACGGACGGTTCTTGCTTGAATCGTTTGATTGCAAAATTGCCGTCAATGTCGGTTGTAGTTGCATCAAGTCGTTTTGTCGTATCACCCTTTGCAAATATCTGTATTGTGCAAAAGGCAAGAGATTGGTTTGAGGTTGAATCTGCAACTTTGCCTGTGAGAGTGATTTTCCCGGTTTGAGCAAAACTTGCAGTAATACCGAACATAAGAATAATGCTTAATAATTTTCGTAAATTCATACTTTTGAATAGGTTGTTTATTCCTAATAACGCAGAAATGAAAAAAGTATTATAAACCATTACTAAAAAAATATATTCGTTCAATTTCAAATAAAATGAAGTTTTTTACTTTTGTTACAAAATGTGTTTTAACGTATTTTAATGATTTTTCTTCGTTTTTATGCTTTTAAGGGTGCCAAACCAGTGTTTTTTGCAACGAAAACAGACGTTTTACTGATTTTTACCTGTCGTTTTGAAAATCCAAAAATAATAAGGATTTTATGCCCAAATTGGAAACAAAAAAGGATAAAATTGCAATAAAACAAAACTTTTTTTTCAAATTTACTTTGCTATTTTCCAAATAGTTTCTACCTTTGCCGCCTCGTAGAAGCGTATTTTGTACGCTTGAATAAATTTATTTTTAGTACAAATCTTAAAATATAAAACAAAATGGATGTAAAAAAAATCCTTGCCGATGTAAAGGCAAAAAATCCCGGACAAGATTTATTCTTGCAGGCAGTAACCGAAGTTCTTGAATCAATAGAAGACTTCGTTGCAAAAAACAAAAAATACGATAAACATAAAATCGTAGAACGTATGGTTGAACCTGACCGTATTTTCCAATTCAAAGTTGAATGGATTGACGACAAGGGCAACATCAACATCAATCGTGGTTACAGAGTGCAGTTCAACAACGCTATCGGACCTTACAAAGGAGGTTTGCGTTTTCACCCAACGGTAACTCTTGACACTTTGAAGTTTTTGGGCTTTGAACAAACATTCAAAAACTCATTGACTACTTTGCCGATGGGTGGTGGAAAAGGTGGTTCCGACTTTGACCCTAAGGGAAAGAGCGATAACGAAATTATGCGTTTCTGTCAAGCGTTCATGACCGAACTCTACAAGTACATTGGACCTGACACAGACGTTCCTGCCGGTGATATAGGTGTCGGCGGACGTGAAATCGGTTACCTTTATGGTATGTACAAAAAACTTGCACGCGAAAACACCGGCGTATTAACCGGTAAAGGTGCAGGCTGGGGTGGTTCTATTCTTCGTCCTGAGGCAACAGGTTTCGGCGGAATCTACTTCGTTGAAAATATGTTGAAGGAAAAGAAACTCAAAATCAAAGGTATGAAAATTGCCCTTTCAGGTTTTGGTAACGTTGCTTGGGGTGCTGCATTGAAGGCTACCGAATTGGGAGCAAAGGTTGTTTGTATTTCCGGTCCTGACGGATATATCTACGATGAAGAAGGAATGAATGCAAAGAAAATTGACTATATGCTTGAATTGCGTGATTCCAACAACAACGTTGTAGAACCGTTTGCAAAGAAATTCCCTTCTGCTAAATTCTTCAAAGGTAAAAAACCTTGGGAAGCAAAGGTGGATATAGCAATGCCTTGTGCTATTCAAAATGAGTTGGATGCAAAAGACGCTAAGGCTCTTATCAAAAACGGATGCAAGTTGGTTTGCGAAGTTTCTAACATGGGCTGTACTGCTGATGCTATTCACGAATTGCAGAAAGCAGGTGTTGCATTTGCACCCGGCAAGGCTGCTAACGCCGGTGGCGTAGGAGTTTCCGGTTTGGAAATGAGCCAAAATGCAGGACATCTTGGATGGTCTGGGGCGCAGGTTGATGAAAAACTGCACTTCATGATGGATTCTATTCACGAGAATTGCGTTAAATATGGCAAGGAAAAGAACGGATACATCAACTATGTTAAAGGTGCAAACATTGCAGGCTTCATAAAAGTTGCCGATTCTATGATTGAACTTGGCGTTTGCTAACAGAAAATCATAGTAAAGCATTTTTAGAGTCTTCTCAATTACGGGAAGACTCTTTTTTTGGTGCGGTGCGGTGTTAGCAACACCTGCGTTATGGGCTGACGCGTAAAAAAAATCGCAAAAAAAATGAAAATAATTTGGTGGTATTAATATTTTTTGTACCTTTGCAGCCGATTAAAATTATAAAATGTCAATCAAATGATAAGGAAAATAAAACAAAATAATATAAAAAATAAT
>JAISTG010000065.1 GCA_031272705.1 Bacteroidales bacterium
GATGGCAAGTGAGTTTCATTTAGCGCCCGAACAATACAAAAAATGTGTTGAAGCATTGGAAGCAGTAAGCAATGATTTCTTGACAGGAGTGGATGTTTTGAAGCGGGAGTATGAACGAAATAAATCAGGCAAGCCCTGCGAAGCCGTGAGAGCAGGAAAATAAATTAGAATCAGAATGGCGAAATTGGACGAAGGAACGATAATAAAGAACATTAAATACAATCTTGTGCATGATTGGCGAGAAGGTAAAGTAGAAAAGTGGCATGTTGATGATGTGCTTTCTATGATTGCGGCGATGATTTATCCTTTTGTAGATAATCTTTCTGGTTTTGACGATGCCGATGCCATCAAGAAAAGGGGTACTTTGGGCAATATACATAAGGCAATAAAGTCGTTTTTAAAAAAGAAATCTCTTTCAGATTATACTTATGAAGGTTTAATTTTATACTTTAAAAATGAATGGATACCGACTCTAAAGGATAAATTTACATTGGTTAAAGATATTTCTTTGATAGATAAAGTAGAAAGCGACGGCTATTTGTCGCTTAAAGGCAACGATGCAGTATATGATTGGATTGAAAACAATGGTTTTGAAAGCGTAAACGCCAAGTATGGAACTCTAACATACGAGCCAACAAACGATACTAAACTTCAAAAAAGCAAGGATAAAAAAGAAACATCGCCAAGTAATAAGATTGATAATCAAGCACTTAAAGCAATCAATGAAAAATTGAATGCTTTTTGGAGAACAAAAATATTCAATGATACTTATAAAGAGGTAATGCCGTTAGTATGGAAGTTGAAACTTTCAAAATCAATATATTTAGACCTCCAACAACTATTAAAAGAGGCGATAACTGAATGGACGCAGCAACAGCAACGTCTATCAAAATTTCTCGAACAGCATGCACCAAAACTATTGGTTTATACTGCCTTGTGGTATCATTGGGAGTACAACGGAAACGACGGAAAAGATGCGTTTAAAGAGATAGGATACACAGGAACAGGAATTGCAGAAGACATTTGGAAAAATTGTCCAAAAGAATATGAGAAATATATTTATAAATCAGTATCTAATAGGCGGTGGGACGATTCAATGAATGTGCTCGGCGGCTTCCCTCTGAAGTATATAGCAAATGATGATAAACGTTTTGATAAACTTTTCAAAGAAATATGGAAGATCCAACAGGGAAATAGCGAAGATAAAACAATCATTGATATAGCAGACTCCTTCGACGAAAACAATGATGTCTATGTGCAATCTTTAAAGTCGGGCAGTTGGAAAGAAGTAATTGAAAACATATTAAACAACAAACTTTTTATTTCTACAGATGATGAGAACGACGGTTTGGTCAAGAAATACAAAGAACTTATTGAAGAGGGTAAAAGAACATATTATGAAAATTTCTTTGAACCGGAATTGCTATTTTACACCTATGGAGAAACAGATGAGTGTGCCTGTGAGTTCCAAGTCCAAATTGGCAATAAGAACGCCAACTGCTATATACCGTATGAGTGTGTAAAGCAATGGGATAATATCATAGCAAACGATAGTACCCTAACGGAGTTTGTTTTAGGATTAGAAGAAGCAGGAGTAAACAATGATGACATAAAGTGGCGACGAAAGACAGTACGTTTTAGTAAATGCGGAGGAACCGACTCTTCATTTGTCGGATGGGGAGATACCTGTACTATATCGGTAGATATTACGAACCTCGACTTATCAACTAAAATAGACCTGAAACTATATAAAATGGATGACAACGATAATGGCGTGAAAATTAAATCATTCCCAATCAAAGAAGGATACTTTAAATTATATGATACAAACAGACCGTATCAATGGAGTACGGCGAAGGATAGTTCGGCGCGTCAAGCAATCCTATTTTCGCCGGACAAATTTTATCTGAAAGAGAAAGAAAAATCCATCGAGAAGATAATTGGTGACGGTAAGTGGAAGTGGCATTATTTGAATGGAACTGTAACACTTCATGACGCAGAGAATAATAAAGATATTACTATATATGACGAAAGGGAAAAACTCGACTTTAAATGGAAGGAACTAACAAATAAAATTCGTAACTGCGGCGAATGTCAATACTATGATAATGGTCCCGAAAAACCTTTGCGACTTTTGATTGGTTATGATGGCATTAAAAAGGCAATTTTACACCCATCTAATAAAGATGCAACAGAGAAAACTTACAAAAAAGAAGATATTCGCATTGAATACAAGTGCGGAGGCCGTTATGAACAATTAACTAAAACAAAGTATCCTAACACGGGAAAACAAAAAATAATAGTGAAAGTTAATAATCTTCGTCCCGAACCACCCTTTGATTGCTTTTTTATATCAGAAAAAGACTTTATTAAGAGAGATTTAGATAACAAGGAAATCATTATTAAGGTAGGCGAAAACGCATCTGTGTTTGTGAAAAACGGGGCAGGCAAACCTATATTGTTACAACCTAATGATAAAAGCGAATACGTTTATAACGATAACGATTATCCTATTGAAGAAGATGTTATACCCTTTCTAATAGGAAGCGAACAGGAATACGTCGAAATAGAAGTTTATCGCGCTCGCAAAAGCAAGGAAATATTCTTGGATAACAAATTGATAAAAACGTATGATGATAGCAATACACTTGTTGAAATACCCAATATCCTGCATAATGAGTTTGAAATCAGAACAATAAACGAAGAAGGAGTAAAAAGAGAAAAGACCGGGCAGTCAATATGGTTCGACCACGAATTTTCTCTTTCAAACAAGACATTGGATAAAGAAAAAAATCAAATAACGGATACAGAGGCCGGTATTAAATTTTACCTGTATGCAAATAGATTTAAAGAAGGGCAAAGCGGACTTGATATAGGTAAAATCGGAACCGACCAATATCGCTTCTTTTATTGGAATCCCCAAAGCAACGCAGAACCGATTGAATTGCAAACAAAATATATTTCTGAAAAGGAGGAACTTGACATTATATACAAAATTTATGAAAACGGTATTATTTTCCAAAGTCTCGACGGCGTGTGTCCACGACATTATTTGATGCCGATTTATACAAAAAGACCAGATTCAATACAAATATCTTGGAAACTTTTAACAAATCCGGTTTATAATGACACAATTCGGGTTAAATGTTTTGAAATAGCGAGTAAGCACAAAATATATTTTCATCAGTTCTATCCATTATACCGTTTAGGAGAAACACCCGAAAAAATGATGGAATTTTTAAAAGCCGTTTTTGAGAAAAAAGTTACATTGCGGCAAGAAGATTATGAAAACTTACACAGATTTGCGCACGAATATTTGTTTGACTGGATGCTATTGCCGGTTAAATATTGGAAAAAGAATTTCAGAGACCAAGAACGAAATATGGTAAAAGAATTATTTTGTTCAAGTCCCTTTGCCAAAACTGACGAAGATAAATATTGGCTTAAAATGATAGTAAAAAATTATTTTGCATTGCCTCCTACTAATGATTGGGTTTTCAAAAAAAGAAGTCAAGATACAGTCAATCTGTTCGCTCAATGTATGCGAAACCAAGATAGAGACAAAAAAATGTTGCCGAAATCGGAAGATAACAAGGATATTCTTAAAAAAATATACGGTTCTGAAACCATTTGTCGCGATATATATACATTCCTCATTAATAATCAAATAATCAATAATATATGAAATTTGCAGAGTTATATCAAAACAACAAGAGAGCAGTAAAGGATACGCTTACCGCAATGTGGTGCAGTAATCCTAATACACCCACCCAGAGAGCCTATTCGGAACAGATTCGCCGTCTGATAGAGACAGAACTGTTTGCCTCTGAAAACTATGTGCCGTTAGTACAATGTATGGACAGGTACGAGAGTGTAAAAACTGTTTCCCGCGAGGAGGCAGAAAAACTCGTGGGAGGACTGTGGAAGAAATCCATTGGCGAAAAAGATTATCCGCCATACGAACATCAGTATCAGGCGTGGAAGGCTCTGACCAATACCGGCGGGGCTAAAAAATCGATGGTTGTTACTACGGGAACAGGTTCCGGTAAAACGGAATGTTTTATGTTACCATTAGTCAACAACCTGTTACAGAATCCACAGAATGGTATCGGGGCAATCTTTCTGTACCCGCTCAATGCCTTGATGGAAGACCAAAAGGAGCGTTTGCAAAATTTACTGAAAGATACCGATTTGCATTTTGCAGTGTATAATGGAAATTTACCAGAAAAAGACCCCGGAGAAAATGCTGCTGATGCTAAAGATAAAAAACTGCATGAGCGTATTTGCAAAGAACGCGAAACATACGCTAACATCATTGCAACTCGGGACGAAATGCGTAATTCGCCACCGAATATCATTTTGACTAATCCTACGATGCTGGAATATATGCTTTTGCGAAACAAAGACCAAAAATTGTTCACGCCCGATTCGTTGAAATGGATTGTGATTGACGAAACACATACTTTCAGTGGGGCAGGAGCAGCAGAACTGGCAATGCTTATCCGCAGGGTACTTGACGCTTTCGGCACTAAGGCACAGGATGTGCGTTTCGCTACATCATCCGCCACAATCGGAAATGCTAAAACACAGGAAGACGCGGTTACTAACAATGATAAACTACGGCAGTTTATTTCTGATATTTCAGGAGTAGCGCTCGAACAAGTAGAATTGATTACAGGGAAAAGAGTTCCGACAGCGGAATCTGCCGACGAAGAGAAGGAACGTTGCCGCAAGTTACTATCCGTTAGAGATTATGTGCGGCTGGATGAACTGTTTACAGAAGGAACTATCGAAGAAAAACTTAAAAGGTTAGATGAAATGTGTGAGGGCGATGCTCCGCTCAAAGCAAAAGTCCATTTCTTCTATCGAGTGCCAAACAATGGTCTCCGAGTTCAATTAACAAAAACTAACGCAGACGGTTCTTTCAAAATAGAGAGTCATATTCCCTTGGAAGAAAGTAATACTCCATATCTTGAACTGGCGCGATGTGAACATTGCGGAGAGTATTTTGCTATGGCAGAAACCGTGTCACCTGCAAGTAACAAATATCAGGCAGTTACAAAGGGAATTGATGATATTTTTGCGTTTGATTCTAATAACAAATCAGGCGATAAAATTTTCTTTGGGTTGAGACAAAATATTGATGATAATAAAGATGGGACCACATTAGTAAACATAATAAACGATGAATTGCAAGCATTTTCAAATCCTGCCCAAAACGGATGGAATATAGCACTGAATGTGAAAAAATGCTGTCCTCATTGCGGTCGAAAACTCATTGGTAAACAGGGGGAAAACAAAGACGAGAGCACGGATAATGACAATAATGCTCAACTTTTCCGCTTGCCTGCTGACTTCATTTCCAGAGTTCTTGCACCAAGTATTTTACCACAAATGAAGCCAGCCGATGATAACCCTGAAAATAAACCACATAATGGTCAGCAATATATAAGTTTTGTGGACAGTCGTCAAGCGGCTGCACGTTCCACTCTGAAACAAAATCAGGATTACAGCGAGCGTTTTTGGGTGTTCAGCAGATTGTTTAATGAATTGAATCGCATAAAATTAAATGTACCGGATAATACAGACGAAATTCTTAAATGGAAAAATAAACTTGAACTAACCACAGACGAGGACGACAGACAATTATATCAGGATAAAATAGACACATTAGAATGTAATTCGACTGTAAATTATTTATCGTGGGGGGATGCGTTTGACCACTTAAAGAAGCAACGTGAATGTAAATGGTTCTGTTATCAGTTTGCCAACAAAAGCGAGTCGAGTGACGAAATTGATGAACACAATGCAGATGAAATCAGAGATGAAGTCATAAACAAGTACATTCATTCGATAATGATAGAGCAGTTGAGCAAACGTCCGCGTACAGCGCTTGCACCCGAAACTATGGGGCTGTTTACAACTTATTATCCTAAATTAGAGAAGATTAAAGAATTACCGGAAGCAGTACGAAAGTTTAATGAAAAATATTTGAACAAAGACGATAAAAAACAGATAGACCTGCAGGAATGGAAAAACTTTTTGAAAATATTTATGGATAACGTAGTTCGTTCAAACCAATCGGTATATCTGAAAGCGAAGGACTCGAATTTAGACATATTTGCTTGCCAACGATTTGGAACATCAAAACCACATCGCAGGTCTGTAAAAAAACCGCAAATTGGCGATAAAAAAACATTCTTGGCTGCATCCATTATATTTCTTGCAAAATTAATAGACCCCGAAAGCGATAATCTGCGCAATACAGCATTTGACAACAAAAAGGATATTAATGATGTGCTTGATGCGATGTGGAAAAATCTTATTGATGATACACAGTTACTTCAACTCGGATGGCAATATAAAGACGGAAGATGGAAACATGACCAAGACAATGACGGTGACGGTGACGATGACAACTACCGCCTTAATGTTGTTGATATTGCTTTCAAACTGTTTGATAAGGCGTGTCTCTGTGATACTCGACATAGAGGTGCGAAGTTTGAAACACTGCGCCCTATTGAAACGCTTTTTATGGGATTCAGCCCGTATTTGGTTGATGAAAAGCCGGTTCATCCAAAAACTGAATTTGAGAATTGGAAACCATACGAAATAAAAGACGGGCAAGATGTATCAATAGATGATATTCACAATTGGGCTAAAGAAAACCGTAAAATCTTATGGGACAATGAAATTTGGGGTGAAAGTGGCTGCTTTACAAATCGTTTAGATACTGTGTATCAAAATCCCAAAATATTTATACAAGCCGAACATACGGCGCAGGTTGACAAATTAATTTCAAAACAAAGTCAGGAACAATTCAAGAATCAGGAAATCAATATTCTTGCCTGCTCCACCACTATGGAAATGGGTGTTGACCTTGGCAATCTGGAGTTGGTAATGATGTCTTCAATTCCGCCACATCCCACAAACTATAAGCAGCGGGCAGGACGCAGCGGTCGTAATGATGCGCCACGTAGCGCCTGTATTACCCTGTGCAGTTCAGATGCAGTCGGTTGGCGCATATTGGAATCGCCGATTGAACAACTTATTAATCGTCAAATGGCTGTGCCGTCGGTTGATTTGCAAAGTCCACAGGTTATACAACGACACGTTAATGCCTTCCTTTTCCGATTATCCGGAATTTTCTCGAACAATGAGAACGGTAATGATAATAATCTCGACCAGGAAGTAATTGAATTTTTTACACCATTTTCCTTCATCATCAGCCCAAAAACAAAAGAGAGAGACTACTCTCAAATTGAATATAAGAACAACGCGCAAATTCAATCAATATACCCGGTTAACCTATTGGGCAACAAAGAACAAACGAAATACTGGCAATTCATCAACTTTCTTAATAATAGCCCAGAAACAGTAAATCATTGTAGCAGGTTGAAAGAGTTATTGCACGATACTTGTTACGATGGAGAAGTTGCATACGCAATAACTCAATGTAAGGCTGATATTGAACGATGTTATGATGAATTAGATACAGTCGTGAAGGATATTAAATCTGCATACGAAAGAGAAACTCAAAATACTCGTTATAGTTTTCTTCTTCGACACAAATATTCTGAAGCGCTTAGTGAAAACTTGATTAAACATTTTGCTACCAGCCGTTTTACTCCAAATGCAAATATGCCAATAAATGTAATAGAGTTTAATAAGGATTTGAAAAATGAGAGTATAAACTATAATAGAAAAAGCAACAATCCCTCCTATCCTCTGCAAGAGGCAATATCGCAATATGCACCCGGCAACACGATTGTATTAGAGAATCGAACAATCGTAGTAAGAGGCATAGAATATACAGGTATGTACCGGCAGACAAACACTTTTAAGAAGTTGTACTCCGATGGAAATGAGGTGGTTATTGATATGCCAAGTAAAGTTCCTGAAAAAGATAGAAGACGGTGGCCGGTAAATCATAAAACTGATTTGACATTGATTGAACCTGTAACATTTATACCGGATATCAATGAAGATTACAGTCGAGTTATTGATACAAATCCATATACGCAGGTCAGCGCTCAGTTGATAGGCGTCAGTTCTTGGATAGAACCAGACGATTCATCGGCTATGATTACAATGCGAAGCAATCGCGATTGCGGGAATGCTAAAATACTGTATTACAACGAAGGAACCGGCTATGGTTATACCTTTTGTCAGGACTGCGGAAAAACCATATTAGAAAAGTTTGTTGCTAAAAAACCTTATGTCTTTCCAACCGGAATGCAAGACCAACTAAGCAAACCTGATAATAATCATCCTTTCCATTACAAAATTAACAGTCGGCACGATAATAATAAACGGATTAAGTGTGGAAAATACCCCGAAAAAATACATCGTAATGTAATCCTTGGAGGATTAATACAAACCGATTATTGTGAAATAAAAATCCAAAATCATAATGACTGGCTTCAGCGACGAGACGAACCAACAGACAAGTTGTTAATTACCATAGGAATTTTGATTACAAACAATTTTGCTGAATATATCGGCAAAGAAAGGAAAGATATAGATTTTACAATTACACCAAATGCTCACCTGTGTGTGTTTGATACTAATTCCGGCGGTTCGGGATATTCTAATCAGTTGGCAAACAAACAGACAATGCAGGATGTGCTTGAATTGTGTAAATCAGAGTTGGAAAAAATTACAACCAAAGATGCCTTACTTGACAAATCTACTATTCGATATTTAGACAAATTGGATATTGAAGGTGCAAGAAAATGGATAGAAGCGGCTTTGAAATCATATCAGACAGTGCCTGAAACCATTACAAAGATTTATCCAAACGCAAAAGTAGGCTTTATAGAGCAAATCATTGACGACTGTAAAAACGCTACTGCAGGGAACGAAAAATCATTATTTGTGAGTGCAGATTGGTGCAGTTGGGTGTATAAGTCAGATTCTGATACTTTGGGCTGGCAACAGAGAATAAATGATATTCGCAAGTCGGACAATAAACCAAAAGTATGCATTATAATAAAAGGCGACAAAGAAATCCCTCTGCCGAAATATGCTGATTTGAGGAGTATTAGCGACTGGGCAGGTGTTTGCTCTGTGGAAAATAAAATGCCTTACGGGTTGGTGCCAATTGCAAAGGTAAAAGATAATTTCTACTTTACTGATGAGCAGTCAACAACATCTTTAAACTACAATTGGGCAAGAGGCGCCATTTATAGAATATCCATAGAAGAGGCGCCGTCATTTATCGAAGAGGCAATAGATGTGAATTTCATTCCTGTAACCAGCAAGAAGATTACTTTGAATTTGGATAAGGCGAAAAAAGTTAAAAGTAAACAATTAGGCGGCATCATTGACGAGGCATTGAAAAATTTAGTGTTGCAGTTCAAAACTCATTGTGAACAGAATCCTACCGAAACACTCCGCGTCGTTTATCAAGACGAACATCTAAAGTCCATACTTGGTATGGTTGTTACCTTGCAGTTCATTGAACATTTTGTTAAGAAATTCCGTTTGCCGTTTACACTTCGTTTTGTTAATGAAGATTACTGGGAGAACAGGAAGTGTGATAATATCTTTAGTAATATTGAAAATGATGCGGACAGAAATGAGTACATTCGCCTATTGTCAGAACCTTGGATAGAATCATTGTCGGTTGAACAAAATCTATCAGGGAAACTGCTGCCGATTGATACGAAACCACAAAGGTCGCTTCCTCATTGGCGTGAGTTACGATTTGAATGTGCAGGAAAAGCATTGGTTCTTTATCCCAATGGTGGTATCATTAACGAATGGTTTCTGGATACTAACTCCGCTCAACGTCGATATAATATGGACGATACGACTACTGCAGAAGATATCTTACTTTACCGTAATAAGGAAATTATGTATGATGCTGAAATAAAAAATAATTAAACAATCGTTTTCTATGGCACAGAGCAAAAAAAAACAGCATCATTATTATCAAGGATTCCTTCATTTTATTGAAGAACGTATCCATTCGTTTAAAATGCCCCCAGAACAGTTTTTAAAAAAATTTGAACGCGGCATTAAGCAATATCTACAAAAGTATGAGGATAGAACGATTAAGTCTATTTTTGAGTTAGATAATGTTTCTGATTTGGAGTATCTTCGTCAACAAATGGATAAATCCGAGAAATATGTGTATTTCAATGGGAAAGAAACGCCAAAAGAAATTGGATTGAGATATTATATTGATTATCTGAAGCAAGTAAACTCTACAGTTCCTGATGATTCTGTTGTTTCCCCTGCAATTTCTGTTGATTCAGACGAAAAACTGCCTCGAAGTGCAAGAAATGAAGAATTACCGGTATCCTATCCCGAAGAGGTAACAATAACTGATGCAGAGCAAAAAGCAAAATTGTTAAGGGAAGGAAAAATCAAAGAAATAACAGTAAATGCTTTTGAACGAAATGCAGAAGTTAGAAAGGAATGTATAAAAAAACAAGGTTGCGTTTGTTCGGTCTGTGGTTTTGATTTTGAAAAAGAATATGGCAGTGAATTAGGAAAAGGCTTTATACATGTCCACCACATTACACCAATGAGTGAAATTCGGCAGGAATATGAAGTTACTCCCGACCATTTACATCCTGTTTGTCCAAACTGCCACGCAATGCTGCATAGAAAGCAAGACCGTACATTAACAGTAGAAGAACTGAAAGAAATAATAAATGGTCATCGTAATAAAGCGCTATGAAACAGGAAGTAAGAAATACATTTGAGAGGATATTAAAAGGCGACGAGGCGGGGGCGTGTCGGTTGTATGAGATGGCGAGGCAGGGCGATGGGGAGGCTATTTACGCTTTTGTGTGTGCTATGTACTCGGCTGACTTGGACAGGAGGATACTGAACAAGCCGCTACAACAGCGTGCAGACTTCATACACGAAACTACTTTTGAGCAGAGCGTTCGAGCTGTTAATGAGTACTTTTCGCTGTTAAGACAGTACATGAATCCTTACAAAGCGATGTCAAAACTGCGAACTGGAATGGCAGAGGAGACACTAATCGGAACTCTGTTACTTTTTGGCTATGGAGTTGAAAAAGATGAATATAACGGCTTGAGGTTTTTTGTCCGGTCATGCGAAGGGCTTGTTGATACCGTTTATACAAACAATGTCAAGATTTTATATAACACACCGCAGTACCGCAACAAGATTTCGCTGTTTATCGAAAGGCTAAGCTGGGGAAACAAAGAATGGATAGGGTATGACGGTCGTTTTACAAGAAATAGCGAGTACAATTATGACACTACCGAGTTCAGATTTGCAATATACCAATGTG
>JAISTG010000070.1 GCA_031272705.1 Bacteroidales bacterium
GTAAGTTCAGTATAATTGTACCTTGGTATTGCGTAAATCCGAAAGGATAAGTATTGTGTATTCCCGGATACTGCTTATATTTTTTGAAGAACGAGGGAGGGAAGCGGGAAAAATAATAATTAATTATAAATTTTAATAATTTCAAAAATGAAAGAAACAGTTAATAATAAACCGGAAGAAATTCTCGAACTGGAAAGAATCTACGGCATTAAATTGAGTAAAAATAATTATACACTCAACAATAAACAGGAAGTAATAAACTTACGTTTAGCCAATTGTGGCATCACAGAAATCAAAGGTTTGGAAACGCTTACAAATTTGCAAAGATTGGATTTATCCAAAAATAAAATCTCGGAAATCAAAGGTTTGGAGATACTTGTAAATTTGCAAGAGTTATATTTAGGCGACAATCAAATCACCGAAATCAAAGGTTTTGAAACACTTACAAACTTGCAAAGATTGGATTTATCCAGCAATAAAATCGGAAAAATCAAAGGTTTGGAAATACTTGTAAATTTGGAAGTATTAAATTTACGCTTCAATAAAATCAGAGAAATAAAAGGTTTAGAAGCGCAGATAAATCTGCAAGAATTATATTTACACATCAATGACATCAGAGAAATAAAAGATTTGGAAATGCTTATAAATTTGCAAAAATTAGATTTATCTCACAATAAAATTAGAAAAATAAATGGTTTGGATACACTTACAAATTTACAAGAGTTAGATTTATCCAACAATGAAATCAGAGAAATAAAAGGTTTGGAAACGTTGAGAGATTTGCAAGAATTAGATTTATCCAACAATGAAATCAGAGAAATAAAAGGTTTGGAAACGCTGACAAATTTGCAAAAATTAGATTTATCCTACAATCAAATCACAGGAGGCAAAGGTTTGGAAATGCTGATAAATTTACGAAGTTTAGATTTAGAATATCGAGATTATTAAAAACATCAATGATAGCGACATGTTTTGTCGCCATTGTGTTGTAATTTTGCAGAAAATCTTATTAATTATGTATTATAGAGGTAAAAATGAGGAAAAATTATTGCAACTGTACGACATGTACAAATCGTACACGGTTGAAGAATTAGAAAATATCGTAACTGAATACAGGCACCGTGCTTGTGAAGAACGTGAAGCCGCTTTGCATGTTCGGAAGTGGAAGTTAGACAATACATTTGAATGGACGCCGGAAAACAAGGAAAAATTGCTTTTTTTGAATGAAAAGCTGATTGAATGTTTTGAAAAACTGAAAACAGAAGCCTGCGCTTTATATAAAGCCTTACAACAGCGTGTTGCCGAAAATGACGGTTTTTTAGATGATTTTTTTATTGAAGCGCGGATTATTCCCAGTGTCTTTAAACTGGATGATGAAGGGAATGTAATTTCTGAAATGGAATATATATATGAAGTATTGCACTACGAATGGAATAGTTGCATCAATCTTTCGTTTATCATGTACAGAGAAAATATGAATGAAACAGATATTTTGTATCTCAACAGGGAACAGAATTGGAATACAGACCCTTGGTTAAAAGGACAGTTTGATGAGCATTTCATATCACAAGGCATTCACGACCTGTACGAACATACCGAATGGATCCTTCGGGATATATTGGAAATTAATTATTTAGATGTAAGTTTGGATGTTATTTATGAACATATTGTAGAATTGAGAAATGAATGATTTTGCAGTCATAGATTTTGAAACGGCAAACTACCATCTGTCAAGCGTTTGCAGCGTAGGAGTAGTGATTGTTTGCGACAGGCAAATTGTCGAAAAAATATACCGTCTTATCCGTCCCGATCCGGAATGGTATTCGTACTGGAACACGCAAATTCACGGATTGACCGCCGAGGATACGCAGGACGCACCGGTTTTTCCAAAAGTTTGGGCAGAGATTGCGCCGAGAATTGCAGGATTGCCTTTGGTTGCGCACAACAGTCCATTTGATGCCGGCTGTTTGCGGGCGGTACATCGGATTTATCAAATGGATTATCCTGATTATGAGTTTCATTGTACCTGCCGGACGTCGCGGAGGATTTTCGGAAAAACCTTGCCTAATCATCAGTTGCAGACGGTGGCGGCACATTGCGGCTTTGATTTGACGCAACATCATCACGCGCTGGCAGATGCAGAGGCGTGTGCGGCGATAGCGTTGAAGGTGTTTTAACTGAAAATCAAAAACAAATTTGTATCTTTGCAGTTTGAAAAAAGAAAGTAAATTATGGCAGAAAATAAAATTAAAGTAGCAAGTTGCACCATTGCAGAACTTTTTTTAGAAAAAGTAACGTGCAGCGATGGGGGTGATATTGCAGGAACATTAGAAATTCCTGAATACCAACGCCCATATTGTTGGACAGAAAAAGAAATCAATAAACTTTTGTCCGACATTAAAGAGCATAAAAACAAGTATGGCGATAAACCAATGTATTATTTGGGCAGCATCATTTTGCACCAACACAATGGAAAATTGTCAATCATTGACGGGCAGCAACGTATTACAACACTTGCCATTATGCAGCATATCACCGATACGAACAAAGTTCCACAAGTAAAATATGTATCACCTACAACGATTGAGCATATAAAAGCCAATCATAATTTTTTAGAAACGAAACAAGATGAGTGGAAAAATATTATTAACTTTGAAAACCTGAATGTTACGCTTGTTGTTACAGATAATGAAGACGATGCCTATACTTTCTTTGAAACACAGAATACAGGCGGCGTAAGGTTGTCGGGTATAGATATTATAAAAGCACACCATTTGCGTGAAATTTCATCAAATGGAAAACGAGATGAACATTATGCCATAACGTGGGAAAAACAGCGAAATATAGACACTATCATTGAACAACTGATAAAAGCACGGCGTTGGAATGTGCTGAATTGGGTTAATGTCCCATCCGATAGAGACGAAAAGGGAACAAAAAATTCTATTATCAAAGATTTTAGCGAAAAAACTTTGGGAAAATCGAAAAAGGCGGCTTACAACCATTTAATTGCAACTGATAATTATTCAATGATTAAAGTGTCGCCATACAAACTTGCGATTCGCCAACCATTGGCAAACGGCGAAAATTTTATTGATTATTTAGAACAGTTTGCTGAGTTATATCAACGCTTATTCAAACATCAAAATGATGCCGAAATATCGGATGAATATTATAAATTCAACAGAGATATTATTCAAATCATTGACGGAACTGCATTTTTAAAAGAACTATATGAAATTGCAATGCTGTGTTACGTCAATAAATTCGGCGTTGAAAATGTTTTAGAAGCGGCATACTGGGTTTTTCGATACACTTATTCTTTGCGGGTATCAACTCAAAAGACGGTAAGAGAAGACAGTATTCCTGCATTTCTGAAGAGAGGCAATTATGTGTTTGATATTATCTTAACCAGTTTCAATCACGAGCAATGCGTTCAGTCTTTGAAAAAGTATAAATATGATTTCAATAATGAGAATACAGATGGCAATACCGTGAAATCAAGATTTATTAATCGTGTAAATAGATATTTTGGAAACATTACAAAAAATGATTATGATGCAATGCTCAAAAAATCAATGGAAAATAAACTGAACTGAAGACAAAATGGGAAATAAATTTACAACAGAAATATTTACTTTGGAAAAACTTGCAGACCGCAGGTTTATTATTCCTCCATATCAACGTCCTTATGTCTGGGGATATGAACAAATCAACAAGTTGATTGACGACTTTTATGGTGCTTTTGAGAGAAAAGAAGACCATTATTATGTTGGTACTGTTCTGCTTTTTGAACAAAAAATTGGCGACAAAACGTTTTATCAACTGATTGACGGGCAACAACGTTTCACTACGCTGTGGCTCATCGCGGTCTCATTCAAGATTCTGCTGCGTGAACACATAAGGTCTGGACTTGAAAACTTTTTAAAAATTGGCGACGAGTTAAGAATAGATTTTGCCATACGCAAGCAAATAAAAGCCTATATGCTTTCCTTGCTCGAAAAACAAGCAGATGACAAAAATCAATATTCCGATTCTGATATAGAAAGTGATGAATATCTGACTCATATTGCAAAAGCAGTAACAACTATAATAGGCAGAATAAAGATACTGAAAAACAGGCAAGAGTTTTCAAATTTTATTTATACAAAGGTACATTTTGTGGCAAATACAGTTCCCCCAGATACCGACTTAAACAAACTGTTTGCCACAATCAATAATTCGGGCATACAGTTGGAACAATCGGATATTTTGAAATCGTTGTTGCTCAAAAATATCAAAACAGAAAAAACTTTTTACAGTAGAATTTGGGAGGCGTGTGAAAATATGAACAATTATTTTGAACGCAATGTAAAACAACTCTTTCCAAATGAATTTGATTGGGCTAATATTAAAAATTATGATGAACTAAAGGAAATACAAAAAGATGATAACAGAAAAGATAATAAAACTGAAGAAAAAAAAGAAAATGCTCTTACTATTGCCTGTATTCTGAAAATGGACAACAGATGTAATTTGAAATATGATTTACACAAAGAATTAATTATAAAAAAATTATCAATAGAGGAAATTACTAATATTTCGGGTAAATTTTATGGGAGTTGGATTGGAGAGCAAGAAGCCGAGTCTGTTGTTTTATATAGAACATCTACAGATACTATAAAGATACAATTGCATTGTTTTGATGATAGATATGCAAAAGGAATTGAGTTGGAATTCATTCAAAACGAGCAAGATATTGATATAAAAATACTTTGGGCTAAAGGCAATAAAAGACGAAACGACAATAATAAAATTTATTTGGGACAGGATTGGAACAATACTGAAATAGCACAAAATTTTGAGGATATTCCAATTGCAAATTATAAAAATGGAAAAGGTTATGGTATTTATGAAATCATTGTAAATCCGGATAGCGGAAACGACATTGATAGTTATAGTTCGCTAAAAGCAAATAATGATAATGAAGATATTTCCCATTGCCGTTCTATTATCAAGTTTCCTCAACTATTATTGCACACATATCGTATCTTTTTGAAACAACGGAACGAAAACGACTTTGATTTACCGTTTCATTCTAAAAATCTATTGCAGATATTCAAACCATTAACAGAATGTAATGAAGAAGATAGAATCAAAGATTTCTTCAAATGCTTGTGGACTGTTCGTTTTGTGTTTGATAAATATGTTGTAAAATGGCGGGCAATAGAAGATGATAAGGAAGAAGAACTGCTATTAACTTCAACTTCAAAATCAGATAATAATTTTTCACGGACAAATCAAACAGAGCCAAATGAAACTTCAATGCTACAAAGTATGCTCTATTTTACAGGAAATTACAACACTCAAATTTGGCTTACACCCTATTTGAAACGACTGATTGACGGAGAAATAGATTGTTTGGAAAGCATAGACAATATACTTTCTTTGAGTGAAAAAACAGATAAAGAAACAACTTTTGATTTGATGGATAAAGATTTTAAAAATGATGAGAATTTTGATTTTGAAACTTATCTAAACAAAAGCAAAGGAACTTCATTTAAGCATTATTGGTTTCAGAAACTGGAATACATTTTGTGGAAGGAATTTTGCAACGATGTTAAATGGAAGGACAAACAGCAATTCAAAAAATATCGCATCAGTTCAAAAAATTCTGTCGAACACGTTTTTCCGCAAAATCACGAATTTGGCAGCAAACTAATAGATGAACAACATTTAAATGATTTTGGAAATTTGGCTCTATTAAACGTCAGCCAAAATTCTTCGTATAGCAATCAAGATGTAGTAAAAAAGAAAAGGGATTTTGAATCAAAACCGACTTTTGACTCATTAAAACTTGCGTTGATTTACGAAAAAGATGTGTCAAATTACAATGAATCTGCAATAGAAAATCACAGAAATGAAATGATAAATAAAATCAAAGAACATTACAAAATAAATAATCAATAAATTATGACACAAGAAGAAAAAGACAAGTTAATTCAAGCATTTGAAAGAATCGAACATCATTTTGACGTAAATCCTTACTCTGCGAATTTAACGTCGCTTAAAGACGATTTTACTCTTAATGATTTAGATAAAGAAGGCTCTTTGTATTATTCGGAGTCAGTTGAAACAATAGGTGAGTATTATCACGCAGCGTGTGCTATATACATCTACTCACTCTTGAATGAAGTTTGCAAGAAAGAAGAAAAACTCTATTATTTTGACACTCCATATCAAGCAGGTATGCGTTATGACGCTGTAATGAAAAAAGAAAACGCATTTTATCTGTTAGACGAAGATGGTCATTTTAGGGACGTTTTTTCAAGTGAAAAATTTATGCAATTTGTTCAACAACAGCATAGTATGTGGAAAAAATAATCTAATTTATGCGCCTCCTCCACCTTTCCGACACCCACTATCAGCATAGAAAACTAATCAATCTGTCTAATCATACATTCGGGCGAAATATGTTATGAACTTTTGTCAATGCCGCCATTGCAGGCAGCATCGCCGAGGCGTATTACGGCATCCCCGATGAAATAAGGCAGCGAGCGTTGAGTTACTTGCCGGAA
>JAISTG010000076.1 GCA_031272705.1 Bacteroidales bacterium
ACCAAAATCTTATTATTTGATCCATATAAATTATAAGCAAATTACAGAAATTTATAATCAAATTACAGCACACCAAAATTTGATTATAATTCCCTGTAATTTGATCGCATTTTAATTAAACACCGGAAGAATTTGAGCAGTATTTAAATACTCTTTCTCAATGCCAAAGCGTCAATTTATGGGTGACAGCCGTGAGTTGAACAATAAAATTGTGAATTTGCTTATCAAAATTTTGAATAAGGAATAAGGCGTATGTGCGTCAAAATTTGTACTTTGGGATTTTTATGTTTGTACTTTTGGATTTTCCAATTATAAATCTCAATATTTATATTTATTTGATATTTAGATATTTCCGTCAGGGCAGGAAACCATTTTAAATTCTCATAGCATGCTACAAGGTTTTCATAGCATGCTACAGAGTTTCCATAGCATGCTACGAAGTTTCCATAGCATGCTACAAGTCTTTCATAGCATGCTACGAAGTTTTCATAGCATGCTACAGAGTTTCCATAGCATGCTACGAAGTTTCCATAGCATGCTACGAAGTTTCCATAGCATGCTACAAGGTTTCCATAGCATGCTACAAGGTTTCCATAGCATGCTACAAGTCTTTCATAGCATGCTACAAGGTTTTCATAGCGTGCTACAGAGTTTCTATATACATATCCGAAAATTCCAAAAATGTTTTCTGCAGCAGAAACTATAAAGTTGTAAAAAGTAGAAAATTTTCTTTAGTATTTTCTTAATGGGTTAATCAATTAAGAAATAATTTTTTGTACTTTTGCAACCTCAAAAATATCAAAAAAAAATAAACTGATGAATAGCGATATAATCACACAGGCTTTGACTTTTGTGGCACGAAGTGTACATACTGATATTTTTAAGCGATTTTTGAAGGTATTTTCCGTAGATTTTCTTGTACGGGGTGGCAATTTTCTGTTGATATTCGTATTCACTGCCATTATGAATCAAAAAGAATTTGGTATTTATGGCTATTTGTATTCTTTTGCAATGGTTATGTCGGGCATTGTGGGCTTTGGCTTCAATGTTGCAATGACAAAAAATTACACCGATACGATTATTCATCGTAATGAACGACTGAAAGATATGCTTTTTACTATGACTACCTCAATGATTTTGCTGCTAACTATCGCTATTTTTGCGATTTATTGTACGGGAACGGACAAAACCTTTTTTGTTTTGATGAATAATGACAGTCAAACGGTTTTCAACTACTCTAATTACCGATTATATACCGCGATAGCAATAATTTCAACGGTTTTTACTTCTTATTTAACATATTATTTTGTATCTGCGGAAAAGATAAAGAGCATTCAACGTTTTAATCTTTTACGTTTCTTTTTGGCAAACGGCATTGCGATAATAGTTATTCTGACCTCCGACCGTGACTCTGCTATGTTAAGACTGGCAGCGACTTATTTAACAGAATTATTACTCACTGTAATGTTTGGGAAGATGTTTTTGGCTCGTGGCAAATTTGATTGGTTTTTTCTAAAAAAAGCCTTGAAAATAGGTTTGCCAATAATGGGGACGTCCGTTGTTTATGCCATAACTAACTTTGGGGACAAATACTTCACTATGCGCTATTGTGGCGTTGAGCAATTTGCCGTTTATAATCTTGCAATACTGATTGCTATGATTCTAATCATTGTTTTCCAGAGTTTTAACTTTATCTGGCTTCCGCTATTTATGAAAGAACAGGATTTAAGACTGCAACGTAAAAAAATGAAACGCTTCTCTCTAATTATATTCCTTGTTTTCAGTGTATTATCTGTGCTGATTTGGTTTGGCGTAATGCTATTATTGAATGTTGGTTTACTGAATGCGGAATACAAAGGCATATTGCAATTATTACCTCCCTTACTTGCTTCTCAGATAGCGATTTCTCTGGCTCAACTTTACATAAATTATATGACCTATTTTGAGAAAACGCATATACAGTTCGTTTTTGGAGTGTTTGTAAGTGCTGTTGCCATAGGGCTTTATAGTTTTAGCGTTAAGTATTTCGGTGTTATGGGAATTTGTTATTCGCTTTTGGCTGTCAATGTTATAAGTTTTGTGTTCTATTTTTTCCGTTCAGGGTATTATGTAGCCAATCGCTTGTGATTATTCTTCCTAAAAGGAACATATTACAATGTTTTGATTTTCTTGCATTTAATTAGAATTATTTACAACAAAAAAAGAAAAATTTTGGTATTTGAAAAAAAAGTTGTACTTTTGCAGCCTTAAAATTATAAAACTTTATTCAATATGGCAGTAAAAATTAGATTACAACGGCATGGTAAAAAAGGACAGCCTTTTTATCACATCGTTATTGCGGATGCTCGTGCAGCACGTGACGGAAAGTTTATTGAAAAAATCGGAACGTATAATCCATTAACCTCTCCCGCTACTATAAATTTAGACATTGACAGTGCGTGCAAATGGTTAAAGAATGGCGCTCAGCCAACGGATACTGTACGTTCTTTGCTATCCTACAAGGGTGTATTGCTAAAAAGACATCTTCAAATAGGTGTTGAAAAGGGAGCAATAACGCAGGAAACGGCTGATGCAAAGTTTGATAAATGGTTGCAGGAAAAAGAAAAGAAAATTGCGGCAGTTAAAGAAAGCAATCGCAATGCAAACAAAGATGCAGCCAAAATCAAATTAGCAAAGGAGGAAGAACTGAAAAATGCTCGTCTTGCCGCTATCGAAAAGAAGAGAGCAGAGGCTGAAAAGGCTAATGCACCACAAGAAGAGATTGTAAGCGAGGAAACAACGGAAGAAACCCCGACAGCAGAGGAAGCAACAACTGAAACAACAGAATAATATCATAATTTGATATAATGTTTCATAGTTCAAGGAGTTATCTTATTATTTAAGGTAACTCTTTTTTTAGAATAATTCCTGCTGACAAATTTTTGTATCATCATTTTTTTGATACCTACCCCTGTAATCCCGTATTATATCCTGCATTCGGCACAATATCCCAATACGGTGGGCTTCCGCTTCCATATCTCTGTATAGGATTGTTGTAGAATACTGTTGGCAAGCGTAACTGTCTCCAAATGTGGAGATATAACGCTGTTTCATATTTGGAAAATGTTCATCCAATCTGTCGTAAAAGTATTTCCGCTGACTATCTCGCAGAGTTACACCAAAATAAGGATAAACAAATGAAGCCCCTGCAGACTTTGCAGCATGCAAAATAGCAAAAACATTTTCCCGATTATCGTTTATGAAAGGCAAAAGAGGCATCAGCAAAACCCCACAATAAATTCCGTTTTGTGCAAGAGTCGCAATAGTTTCCAATCTTTTTACAGTAGAGGATACGTTTGGCTCTATGATACTACATAAATCTGAATCATAAGTAGTTATCGTTACTTTGCAGATGACAGGAGAGTGTTTGGTTATGGCTTTAAGCACATCTACATCCCTTGCTATCAAGGAAGATTTTGTGGAAATGGCAATCCCAAATCGGTAATCATTAACTAATTCCAATGCTCCTCTCGTTAAACCAAGTTGCTGTTCAACAGTATTATACGGGTCGCTCATTGCACCCGTACCAATAACCCCTTTTGTACATTTGCTGCGAAGATTGGCAGAAATAATATCAAGCGAATGAGCCTTTACTTTTATGTTTTCAAAATTCTCATTACGATAGCAGTCGCTTCGAGAGTCGCAATAAATGCAGCCATGCGTACATCCGCGATATATATTCATATTATAATCCGTTCCAAACCACAGATTATTTTTGGTTTTGGTTACTATATTTTTTGCTTCTATGTATTGCATTCGGCATTATTTTGAAAGGGGCAAATGTAATAAAATGTTCAAAAGATGATATTTCGTTCCATATTTCTGAAATCAAATTCCAACGTTCTATAATTTGATTTCAGAACGCCAGAATTTGATTCTAATTTTTTGTAATTTAATTTCATTTTTATACTCCTTTATTTTATAACATCATTAGTAATTACATTACTTTAGAATTTCATAACTCATTTCAAAAAATTCATATCGTCTTTTCCAAAGATGTTTCAAAATCTTTTTATTTGTTGGCTGCAATTCTATCATAAATAAGAAACACTGAAAATAATCAACATTATAAAAATCCTTTGCACTTGTAAAAGTGTTAGTATCTGCATCATCAGGAATTTGAATATCATCTCTACAATATTCATATTTCAATTCGTACTCTTTCGCATACATATCAATACTATCCAAATAAGCATATTTCATTTTTCGTATAACATACGCACATTCATAATGCTCACAATTTCCTATTTTGTATGTTTCTGCATCATCTAATGTTATTATGTCATATAATCGTTTGAAATATCGCGAAGAATAACTCTTTACAATTTTATTTTGTAAACAAGTATCTATTTTAAAATAGTAATCGTTAAATTCTAATAATAATGTTAATTTTCTTTCATCAATACTATCTTGCTTTATAAATTCCATAACATCTTTCTTTTTTGCTATGTAATATGCTCCATTAGAAGCAATGTGGTAAGGGAAAAAAAATGGAGCATAAGTCGGATTAAAAGTTTTTTCTATTTTTTGAACTAAATAACCTTCTGCAATTTTATATTGACAAAAAGAAACATTAACTATAAATAATAAAATAGAAAACATAAAATTCTTTATTGTCATTTTGGTTCTCTTTTATTTTTATTTATCAATATACTTTTTGTTCCTGCCTGTTTCAATCCTGTAAAATCTAATACTCTCTTAAATGGAGCAACTGCATTACCTCTTGTATTAACATCATAAGACATTAAATCATTTTTTATATACGGAGCATGTCCATTTCCTCCTGCTCTATCCCATAAACCAAAGAAATGACCTATTTCGTGCTTAATTGTTCCCTGCAATGTTGTTGTACCAAAATATACACCATCATCAGATGCTGCATTATTCATATTAACACGCAAATACTTATTGTTGCCAACTGTAGCCTGTATTCTTGATTCTAATGTTTCATCATGTATAATAGCATTTCCAATCCTATCTCCGTCAGCCATTTCTTTGGCAGTCATTCCATTATCAAGTTTATCAACATCAATCATATTAAATTGCACATCAACAGAATAATTACTCATTCCTTCTGTTTCATTTACGGCAGTTTTAATATCTGTACCCCAAGAATCCAATGATTGTTGCATAGCACCAGCCACACTAAATCCTTCTTTTCGTTCAATATCTTTTTTACTATAATAGAAATTCGCTCGCACAGTTACTTTTTTATCTTCATCATTTCTTGTTATTTCAACATCTCTTCCATCAGGGTCAGTAACTCTAACAGGATTATTTAAACAATAAACATACGGCGAAAGGTGTGGATACTTGTGCATCAATGGATCTACACTCAACCAAATGCTCAAATAATCATAATAATACCTCGCCCCAAAGTAGTTAAACCCCGTCTCCTCGTCTTTCTCTTTTCCGTTAAACTTGTAAGGAGTCTCGTAAGCAGGATTAAAATGCACCAAATCCACCTGCTCTTCTCCGAACGGTAAATAACTTATTGTTTGCGTAACATTCCCTTGTCCGTCAGTTATGTAACTGCTACTTCCCAAATGGTCTGTAAGATAATAGAACGCAGGTTCAGGATCGTTAAGATTCAATGAATTCTGAACGGAATTTGATATTTTGTTAAAGAAATTAAACGCTGCTTCCTTGTCAATGCATTCAACAAAAGTTCTCATAATCCCGTCTTCCTGAAAACTTTTTTGTTCATTATACGCCATTTCCATTGGTGCGACCTGCGTTGCAAGAGGATTAGCGGGAGCATTTGCAAATCCGCCCCCAATCTTTGAGCAAACCCGATTCCCTTCTGTGAAGTAGTGTTTTGTGTATCCGTGTTCATTAATTGTTATTAAGCCGTTGGTGTAAAGTACGGGATTTTCAAGGAATGGGTAATAAACAGGTTCGCCGTTCTGTGTTGTTTGCAAAGTATGTCCTGTTATTTTCATATTCCTTTCGCCCGAAGCATCATAATTGTAAAAGGCTGTATTTCTGTTGTCCATAAACCCTTGCAGACGATTGTCTTCCGTCCAGCAGAAATGCCGTTGATTGTCATTATTGTTATGATAAATCATATTGCCTTTAATCTTCTTTATTTTATAATACTTAATCTGAAACATTACTATTCTATGTATTCTATTCCGTATGGTCTCAAAATTTTGAAAGAATCTATTGCCTTCATAAACATATCAACATTTTTGTTTTTTATATTGTATAATATAAATGTAACGCCTTTCCTTTTAATGATAAAGTTCTTTCGCTTTTTGCTTATTTTAATCTTTTCATAATAATAATTTTTCCCCTCAAAACTCAAATTACAAAAAATGCTCTCTAATTCTTTTTTCGTTGGTTCATATACAGTATCAAGATTAAGGACAACAGAATCATTATAATCTTCATATTTATAATACATTATTAAATCTTGATTTTGTCTAAATAAAAATACAAAGTATTCTCCTGCTCCAGTTATTTCTTTGAATGTTTTTGGCAATCGTATTTCAAAGTGCATTGGTATCCATTTTGTATTTTCTGCCGCCCCAATCAGTTTACAAAAATACTTAAACACATAATAATTATCTAATGTATCAAGAGAATAATTATAATATAGTGTATCTGTTTTAGATTTATTATCTATTTGTCCAATGGCAAAAAAAGATATAGATGTAATAGATAATAGCAATAATATTTTTTTCATACTATTTGCTTTTATGTATTCTACGAATAGCATCCTTAAAATCTCTAAATTGCATAGGTGGTGTTACAATGAGTCCATCTTTATTATAGAAACCTATGCGTTTTTGAAGTTTTGGTGTGCCCCCATAATTAGTCCCATGACCTAATAATGAACGATAATATCCAAGTACTACATTTATTCCACTTTGCCCAACGACATGAGTTTTGTCTTCAGGCGAAGGGGTGCTTTCTCCATATTTAGAGCCATCAGGTGTATGATTTAATGGATGCGAGTGAATGGTATATGCAACGTTTCCATATCCTCCTATTTCGTCAATAGCAGGTTGCCATTGTGCCGATGTTATGAATGTTCTGTTTCCTGTTACTATTTTAGAAGTATTTCCATCTATTGTTACTGCCATTCCTTTTTCAACGTCATCTGCATACAAACCTTCCATTTTACTTACGGTTTCATTTGTTGGAACATCTATTATTGTTTCCCCTTCTAAATTTGAAATTTTGTTCTTATTTGTAATAACAAGATGTTTTTTATCTCTACCATTTCCATCATCATATATTTTCTTCCCTTGTAAATTATAATATCCATCTATTTCCATTCCGTTCGGGTCAATAGCATTTACAGGGTTATTAGCACAATAAACATACGGGCTTAAATGCGGGTACTTGTGCATCAGCGGGTCAACCGATAACCAAATGCTCAAATAATCATAATAATACCTCGCCCCAAAGTAGTTAAACCCCGTCTCCTCGTCTTTCTCTTTTCCGTTGAACTTATAAGGAGTTGTGTAAGCAGGATTGTTATGAAGCAAATCAACCTGATATTCGCCAAATGGAATGTATGACATTGTTTGTGTTATGTTCCCATTGTCATCAGTGATGTAACTGCTACTGCCGAGATGGTCTGTGAGGTAATAGAAAGCAGGTTCAGGGTTGTTTTGAGTCAATGCTGTTTTGAGTGTGTGATAAAGGGACGACTGCATATCATAAACGACAGCCTTCCCCATACAATTATCAAACGTTTCCTCTAAACCCTTCGCAAAACTATTCGTAGCAGGACACAGCAAATAATCATTCGCAACAGGCGGATTACCATTATTATACCTGTCAAGGTTCGTTGTAGGATTGACAAAACCGCCGCCTATCTTTGAACAAATCCTATTGCCTTCTTCATAGTAATGTTTTGTGTATCCCTTACCTGTAACGGTGATTAAGCCATTGGTGTAGAGCGTGGCTTCCTGTAACTGAGGAAAATGTACAATTACTCCATTCTGCGTAGTAACCATAGTGTTGCCTGTTAATTTCATTGTCCTTTCGCCCGAAGCATCATAGTTGTAATACGCCGTATTTTTATTATCCATAAAGGCTTGCAGGCGGTTGTCTTCCGTCCAGCACATAAAACGCTCATTCTTCTTAAAAGCATCTAAATGGTGCTTCATATTACCTTTGGCGTCCCACATAAATTTATCTTGCGTACCTGTTACCGAGTTGTTCAGGGTTGCCAACGCATACGGATTACCATTGTAGCCATAAGAATAAAGGTTATTGTATTTTAATGTATCCAAACCATAATTGTTGCTCAATCGCTCGTTGTACAAATACTTATCTGTGATACGTCCCGCAAAAGAATAGTTCATATTCATATTATAAGCAAGCGGAACGTTACCGTTGTTCCAAACGCTGCTACCATTGGCACTTACCAACCGATAAGCAGCATCGTAAGTGTACCTGTGATAAATTGTATCCATACCTATTCCATTTATTTGAATTATATTATTAACGTAATTTTAACGTTGCAAAAATACAAAAATTTCCACAAAGTCAAGTCTTATTCATTCTTAACCAAAGAATATTCAACCATAATCAAAGAACATTGAGCGTTTCCCCGCAGGATAATGATTGTTTCCTGCGGGGAAAACGATGGTTTCCTGCCATGATAATTGCAGTTTCCCCGCAGGAAACGATCATTATTATTTGATTTTGGATGAACCAAACCAAGTTTGAGACAAATATAAGTTGATTTCATTGGCATTTTATTCATAATCTGTCTTTGTAAGGATAACACCCAAAATGATACACTGCCTATCGCAAGTCTATGATTTGTGCTTGTGGAAATTTTTCCTTTGGAAATACAAAGTCGGCAGCAGATGGTTTTAACTTCACTTTATAATTCGCAAGAGTGTAAGTATATGTCCTGTTATCTGCTGTATATAAGATGATTTCGGATATGCGATTAGTGTTTTTTTCTGCCGTAATCCGTGCCTTCATAATGTTGGATTTCTTTGTCGGATTCAGGTCAAGAATGTTGTAAGTGAGATTTCCCTGTTGCTGTTGGCGGATAAGTTTTGGTCTAAAATCCTTTATGTACGTGGAAATCAGGTTTGGAAAATTGAACATAGAACCTCCGTCATCTACATTTGAGACCTCAACTTCGTTTTCTGCCTTAAAAAAATGCCAAATGTTTGTTCCATCGCTATAATCTTCAAAATTATCCGTTTGAACCTTAAATTTATCGCCATTGGACAGAAAACTGCCTTTTTCTTCCTGAATAGTCTTGCCGTCGTCAATCACTTTGAAAGTGAAATCAAAGGACATTGGCGACTCGGATTTGAGTTTGCCGACTATATTTTTTACTATTTTTTCAGCCGTATGGTCAATCACAACGCCATTTTTTATTTCCCTTTGACTAAAAGCAGGTAAGGAAATGGTAAGTATTGATAATGTAATGGTTATAAAACGTTTCATATCTTTTTTTGTTTATTTTTGAATACGTAATTTTGTGCAAAGATATAAAAAAAATAGAACTTGATATAACACTTCCGTAATAGAAAAAATAAATATGAAGATAAAAAGTTGTTAGTATAAAAAAAAGTTTTACTTTTGCACACTCAAAATTAACCTTATAAATAATAAACAGAACAATATGACACAGGAAGAAAAACAAAGACTTGAAACAAAAGTTAAGGAAATCATTGAGCAATTAAGAGGTTACTTACAGGCTGACGGAGGCGATATTCGGTTTGTTGAATTGACCGATGAGAAGGTTGTTTATGTGCAGTTGCAGGGACATTGCGGTTCTTGTCCTCATGCCTTAATGACTTTGAAGCAGGGAGTTGAAGCAGCAATAAGAGAAGAGTTGCCGGAAATAGTTTCTGTTGAAAGAATATAGCGTTATTTCCAATGATTTATACACGCAAGGGCGATGACGGTACTACCTCATTAGTTGGTGGTACGAGGGTTCGCAAAGATAATTTGCGGGTTGAAGTCTATGGCTCTGTTGATGAATTGAATGCTTATATCGGGTTGATAACGGAATTGGCTGATGGTAAGAAATATCGGAAACAACTATTGCAAATACAGAGCCTTTTGTTCAATGCCGAAAGCCTTATTGCCTGTGAAGATGCGATTATTGCAAAAAAACTTCCGCAGATTGAAGACAGGCATATCACAGAACTTGAAAAGTCAATAGACAAAATGAATGAACAGTTACCCGAAGTGAAGCAATTTCTACTTCCGGGTGGTTCTTTGCTTGCGGCTTATCTCAATGTGGCACGTACCGTCTGCAGAAGGGTTGAACGATTGTGCGTTAAATTCACTGCGGAACAAAATGTAGATAATCGTATTTTGCAGTTCATAAATCGGTTGTCCGATTATCTTTTTGTGCTTGCTCGCAAGGAAATACACGATTGCGGAAAAGAGGAAAGGTATTGGAACAAAAACATTTAGAAACTTAAACTATAATTTTTTTTGAAAGAAATTTGCTGAAAAGGAAATAAGTATTACTTTTGCAAAAAATTAGAACCTAAAAATATAAATCAAAATGTATTGGACGTTAGAATTAGCCTCAAAATTAGAAGATGCTCCTTGGCCGGCAACTAAAGAAGAATTGATTGATTATGCAGTTCGTTCGGGTGCTCCTGCTGAGGTAATAGAAAATTTGCGAGAGATTGAAGACGAAGGAGAAACTTACGATTCAATAGAGGATATTTGGATAGACTATCCTACTAAAGAAGATTTCTTTTTTCATGAAGACGAATACTGAAACTCTTGTAGTAATTGTAATGAAGGAAGCGGCTCAAAAACATAATGAGTCGCTTCTTTTACTTTCCTGAAATCAAATTATAGAACATTAGAATCAAATTCTAACATTCTATAATTTGATTCTAATACGCTGTAATTTGATTCTAATTTTCTATAATCAAATTACAGTTTTTTTTATGTTCGTTACAGGATTACAAAGGCGTATTCGGTAAATCCGTAATGACTTGTCGGCGAATTTCTTCTGCGGCTTGAGCCAATCCTTCAATGTTATCTCCAAATGCTCTTGCATGTCGGGGTTCTCCTCCTATTCTTTGTGCATTGATATATTTTATACCCTGCCCTCCTGCTTTTTGTGCACTACATCCTTTACTTACTAAATCATCACTTATTGCAACTTCTATTGTAGCTCTACCTTTAAAATGTGTTGCAGCAATAAAAACACAATTATCATCTTTGCGAAAACGTCTTGCTAATCTTAATAATTTATCAGGTTCAAATTCTTCAGCAACAATTTCAATAAAGTTTATATCTTTATATTGATTAACAGCCTTAAGTCTCTCTTGATATTCGTATTCTATGTTTTCATTTTTCAATTCTTCAATTTGCTGTTTGAAGTTAGTATTGTCTTCAACTATTTTCTTAACTGCTATTTCTATTTTTTGAGTTGCTTTGGTATATTCTATTATTTGCTTCTTAGAATTTTGCAAGTCATAAACAAAATCTTCCGAATCCTCACCACAAAGTGCCTCAATCCTTCTTACACCAGCCGCAACTGCCGATTCGGAAACTATTTTTACCATTCCAATCCTGCCGGTGCTTTGAGTGTGAGTACCACCACAAAGTTCTACCGAATTACCAAAGCGTACTACACGCACTCTTTCGCCATATTTCTCGCCGAAAAGAGCCATTGCACCTATTTTTCTGGCTTCTTCAATCGGTATATCACGCAATTCTTCCTCCTGTAAGTCATCTCTACCCAACTTATTGACTATTTTCTCAACCTTTTTCACCTCTTCATCGGTCATTTTTGAATGATGTGAGAAGTCAAAACGAAGTCTGTTGTCACTGACATAAGACCCCTTTTGCTCAACATGGCTTCCAAGTACCTGTCTTAAAGCGTAATGCAACAGGTGAGTCGCAGAATGATAAGCCTCAACCGAACATCTGCGACTGCGATTGACGCGTGCCGTGAAATCAGAGGTCATATCAGATGGTAATTTATTGGTTATATGAAGTATAAGGTTGTTTTCCTTTTGTGTATCCGTTATTTCTATCTTTTCCTTGCCGCATACTAAACAGCCACTATCACCAATCTGTCCGCCCATTTCTGCATAAAAAGGCGTGCGGTCAAAGACTAACTGATATGTTTCGCTGTTTTTGGCGGTTACTTTGCGATATTTGAGAATTTTAACCGTTGTTTCTGTCGTATCATATCCTACAAATTCAGTGCTGATAGGCTTGTCGGTCAGTTCAATCCAGTCATCTGTGGATTGCTTTGCGGCATTGCGACTGCGTTCCTTTTGTTCAGCAAGATTTTTATCAAAAATCGCCATATCAACAGTACGATTGTGTTCTTTTGCCATAAGTTCTGTTAAATCAACAGGAAATCCGTAAGTATCAAAAAGTTCAAAGGCAAAGTCTCCATCAATGATTTGGGTTTTGTTTTCGGCAATATAGCGGTCAAATTTAGCAATTCCGTTTGCCAAAGTACGTAAAAACGATAACTCTTCTTCCTTTATAACTTTCTCAATGAGTGTTTTATTCTTAACCAATTCGGGAAACTGCTCACCCATTTGCCCTACTAACACATCTACAAGGGCAAACATAAACGGTTCTGTGAAATTCAAGAAGGTATAACCATATCTTATGGCACGCCGAAGGATACGCCGAATAACGTAACCAGCCTTTGCATTTGCCGGAAGTTGCCCGTCAGCAATAGCAAACGCCACAGCACGAATATGATCGGCACATACACGCATCGCAATGTCTGTTTTCAAGTCTGCTCCGTAAGCAATCCCCGAACGTTGTGCCATATGCTGAATGAGAGGTTGAAAGACATCCGTATCATAGTTTGATTTCTTGCCCTGTAACACCATACAAAGTCGCTCAAAGCCCATTCCCGTATCAACATTCTTTTCTTTCAGCGGTACAAGAGAGCCGTCTGCCATTCTGTTAAATTCCATAAAGACAAGATTCCATACTTCTATAACTAACGGATTGTCCTTATTAACTAACTCTCTTCCGCTTTCACGCTGCTTATCCGCTTCATCGCGCAAATCCACGTGTATTTCGGAACAGCCACCGCAAGGTCCTGTCTCGCCCATCTCCCAAAAATTATCCTTCTTTGAACCAAGTAAAATTCTGTCTTCCGCAATCCATTGTTTCCAATAGTCAAAGGCTTCCGTATCCTGCAACAAGCCGTCTTTCTCATCACCTCCAAAGACCGTTACATAGATGATTGATTTGTCTATTCCAAAGACTTCCGTCAGCAGTTTCCACGCATATTCAATGGCTTCACGCTTAAAATAATCGCCAAACGACCAGTTACCAAGCATTTCAAACATTGTATGATGATAAGTGTCCTTTCCAACCTCTTCCAAATCGTTATGCTTACCACTGACACGCAGACACTTCTGTGTATCTGCCGCTCTTAAATACGGTTTTCCCGTGTTTCCCAGAAATATATCCTTAAACTGATTCATTCCTGCATTGGTAAAAAGTAACGTAGGGTCGTTTTTGACCACTATTGATGAAGAAGGAACTATCGTATGCCCTTTCTCCTTAAAGAATTGCAGGAATTGTTTGCGTATCTGTTGTGAATTCATAGGTTAAAAAATGTTTCATTAAACGGCGGCAAAGTTACAACTTTTCATTGAAATAAAAAAACTACTTCAAATAATTCATTAAATATAATGTTGTTTGTTTTACGTTTCCGAAACTTGATTACAACAAGTTGTAGTTTGATTTCAGGAACGTTAATGCTGCCATTGTGCTTTTTTATTGAGGTTTGCGGCTGATGATATAAAGCCCTATGAAAGTAAGCAAGCCATTCAACAAAAGAAGTTCAAAATCAAAAGAATAATTAAACCATTTCAGCGAATTTTGACTTAATATAAAGCAGATAACAGGGGATAACACGCAAACCAAAGGAACAAACCCGTCCCGAACCGTACGTTTCGTCAGCATGGCAAAAGAAAACAATCCCAGCAAAGGTCCGTACGTGATGCTGGCTACTTGATACAAAATGTCAATCAGGTGCTTATCCTGATGATTATAGTAGAATATTATAACGAAAACGAAGATAAGGGCAAACAAAAAGTGTATCAAATGACGGATGAGGGTCCTTTGTTTTGTTGTCCAGTCGGTACGGTTCTCCATGTTAAAGAAATCTATACTGACGGCGGTGGTTAGCGAAGTCAAAGCACCGTCCGCACTTGGATAAAGGGCGGAAATTAAACCGATAACAAAGACCAATCCGGCTACGGGGCTTAAATAATCAATGGCAACGGTGGCAAAAAGAGTATCGCCCGTACTTTTTATTCCGACCTGAGAGGCATACAGATATAAAGCAGCACCCAGAAAAAGAAACAGGAAATTCACAAAGAACAAAGTTAAAGAAAAAGTAATCATATTTTTCTGTGCCGAACGGATGTTTTTACACGACAGGTTTTTTTGCATCATCTCTTGATCCAAACCGGTCATAGATATGGATATGAACATACCCCCCAGAATTTGTTTCCACCAACACAAACGGGAATGGGGGTCAGATACGATAAAGTAGTTGTACTCGCTATGCCAAACTTTGGACAGCATACCGCCGAAGGATAACCCCATAGCGTTGGATACCATCACGAAGCACATAAGTAATGCCGTGAGCATAAAAGTGGTTTGCAGCGTGTCGGTCCATACTATCGTTTTAACGCCGCCCCTTATCGTAAAGAGTAAAATTAACATCAGAAAAAGCATCACCGACCACTCAAAACTCATATTCCAATGAGAGAAAACAAACTTATGCAGAAAGAAAATAACAATAAACATCCGCAAACTTGCCCCGAGCGTCCGCGATAAAATAAAGTAAAACGACCCGGTTTTATGAGAAATCCTACCGAAGCGGGTATTCAAATATTGATAAATGGATATGAGATTATTTTTGTAATAGGCAGGCATCAAAACCAATGCTATCACCACGTAACCAAGAAAAAACCCAAAAACAGTCAGCATATAGGAAAATCCCCTTTCCGATACCCACCCCGGAACCGACATGAAGGTTACGCCCGACAGGGATGCCCCTATCATTCCGTAAGCAACCACAAACCAGGGGCTTTTTTTGTTCCCCGAGAAGAAGGCTTTGCTATCCGCCTTGCGTGAGGTGAGCCACGTAACGAAAAAAAGCAACAGCGTATAAGCAATAAAGGCTACAAAAATTATTTTATCCATCTCTTTTAATTTATTGATATTCTATTATTTAATAACGATGTACAATCATTCACCGGTACGAGACAACCAAACATTGGCTGTCTTACCGATTTGAAATTCTGTCCTACCGATTTGAAATTCTGTCCTACCGATTTGAAAAATTGTCCTTTCATAAGTTTCGGAGGTATGTATCAATGCTTTCGGCAGCCTTTTTCCCGGCTCCCATAGCCAAAATCACGGTTGCAGCGCCTATCACCGCGTCTCCGCCGGCGAATATGCCTTTTCGAGAGGTGGCTCCGTTCCCGTCGGCGATGATACCGCCCCACGAATGAATTTCCAATCCTTTTGTGGTGTCGGCTATCAGTTTATTCGGCATCGTACCGAGGGACATAATAACACAATCCGTTTCTATCTCGTACTCACTGCCTTTTATTTCTATGGGACGGCGGCGACCGCTGTCATCAGGCTCTCCGAGTTCCATTTTAATACACCGCAGAGATTTCACCCATCCTGCTTCGTTACCGATAATTTCTGTCGGATTAGTCATAAAATGAAACGTAATGCCTTCCTCCATGGCATGATGTATCTCCTCCGTGCGAGCGGGCATTTCCGCTTGGGAACGGCGATAAACCACGTGAGTATCAGCACCTAACCGCTTGGCTGTACGGGCTGCATCCATCGCCACGTTACCCCCCCCGACTATTACACTTTTTGTCCCGGGATAAACGGGGGTGTCGTATCCGTTCCGATAGGCTTTCATAAGGTTTGAACGGGTCAATATCTCGTTTGCCGAAAGGACTCCATTAAGGTTGATGCCCTTTATGTCCATAAATTTGGGCAACCCCGCTCCCGAAGCGATATAAACCGCCGAAAATCCTTCGGTATTCATCAGTTCATCTATGGTTATGCTTCGCCCGATAATGACATCCGTTATTATTTTTACACCCATCCGTTTTACATTTTCCACCTCCGTCTTTACGACGCTTTCCTTCGGCAAACGAAATTCCGGTATGCCATACACCAAAACTCCCCCCGCCTCATGCAGAGCCTCAAAAACGGTTACATCGTAGCCCAGTTTGGCAAGTTCTCCCGCACAGGTCAAACCGCTTGGTCCCGCCCCGACTACAGCGACCTTTATTCCGTTTTGTTTCCGCACCTCCGCAGAAACATTAACGCCATTTTCTCTCGCCCAATCGGCAACGAAGCGTTCCAGTTTGCCTATTGCAATCGGCTCGCCTTTCCTGCCCAAAATACAACTGCCCTCGCATTGCGTCTCCTGTGGGCATACGCGACCGCAGACAGCAGGCAAAGCCGTACTGTTGCTCAATATGCGGAAAGATTCCTTAAAATCTTTTTCCTTTATCTTATTTATGAACGCCGGAATATCTATCGCAACCGGACAGTCCTTAACACATAACGGTTTTTTGCAATTCAAACATCGGCAAGCCTCCTCTACGGCTTCCTCTTCGTTATATCCGAAACAAACTTCCGCAAAATTGTTTATGCGAACCTCCGGTTTCTGTTCTCTGACAGGCACTCTTGATTTCTTTTCCGCCACAACCGACAACTGCTCAACCTCGGCAGTCAGATTGCATTTATGCTCATCGGTATCCGTGGCTATCTCATGCGTACGATACATAGTTTGTCTTGTAATTGCCTCATCCCAGTTTATGAGGTGTGCATCAAACTCCGGACCGTCTACACAGGTGAATTGAGTCCTGTCTCCGACAGAAACTCGGCAAGCACCGCACATTCCCGTACCATCAACCATTAACGTATTGAGGCTGACAGTTGTTTTAATGCCGTATTGCTTTGTAAGAAGGGATACAAACTTCATCATAATCATAGGACCGATGGCTATAATTTCGTCATATTTTTCTCCTTTTTGTTCAACCAAATGCTTAATGCCGTCAGTTACCAATCCCTTATTTCCGTACGTTCCATCATCCGTATAAATATATAAATTATCAGTAACATTACGGAACATATTTTCAAGTATCAGCGTATCTTTGCTTTTAGTTCCTATTATAACATCGGCTTTCAGTCCATTTTGTTTTGCCCATTTAACCTGAGGATAAACGGGAGCAGCCCCAACGCCTCCGGCAACAAAAAGAACCCTGCGATTTGAAAGTTCATCCTTGGATAAATGCAACAACTCCGACTCCTTTCCCAACGGACCTACAACATCTCTTAAACTATCTCCTTCACCAAGCAATGAAAGGCGTTCGGTGGATTTTCCAACGGTTTGCACGACTAACGTAATGCTTTGGGTTGATGTGTCATAATCACATATCGTTAATGGTATTCTCTCTCCCCTCTCATCAATTATCACTATGACAAACTGACCGGGTTTAGCCGCCCTTGCAATCCATGGAGAATGTATTTCAAGCAAGTAAATACTTGGCGTAAGCAGTTGTTTCTTTATTATTTTGAACATATATCGTTATAATTTTAGTTTATCTATCTTTTTAATTTCTTCCTCGGAAAGATTAAGTTCGTATTTTACCTTCACTTCATAAACCCTTGACGTAGCAACGAGTAAGAACGACAAAGAAGCAAATATCACATAAAACATATTCGCAAACACAATCATAGATACCACTGCCACTAACGATATGGCACTGAAATACTTCAACCGTTTGCCGTATTCTTTCTTATAGACTTTGAGTTTGATGTCAAGGTTTTCGCTTTTGAGACGGCGGATATGCTTAGCGGTCAGGTTGTTACCCAGAAAGAGAATTATAACCATTATTGCCATTGCTACAAACGGGTAATATTTTGCCAAATTCCCGTAAATCATACTGCCTTCCGCAAATTTCCATACGTACATCACCGCAACAAGTGTAGTCATAACTACCACCAACAATGCGTTTAACCACGTTTTATTAAGTTCTTTACAATATCTGTTCATTTTGATTGGGTTTATATTCGGGGTGCAAAGATACAACTTTTTGGCTTAATGAGCAACAGTTGGCTTAAAAGCAACTTTCAAATAAATCTTTCTCAAAGGTACGGAACTTTTAGGAAATGTATATGAGACTTTCATATACGTATATGAGAACTTCGTATACATATATGAAACTTTGGTATACGTATATGAAAACTTCATATACGTATACGAAGTTTTCATATACGTATACGAGAATTAAAACTCCAGCCCATCCTCCGGCGAATTTATCTCAATATCAAGGAAATATAAAAAGTTGATAACTATTATTATTTTACAGACCTATTTTGTTATAAGCCTTAAACCAGCGGTCGGGAATTTTATTTTCTTCAATAAGTACCCGATAATCATCATAAGAACATGGGACTAAATAATGTCGCTGATACTTGTTTTGTAAATCTTTACTGCACGGAACTTGCATCCACCAGCGTTCGCTTTTTTTACTTTTATAAAAAACAAGTTCCCCATTGCCCTCATTTATCGATACGAAAAACTTAATATAATTCCCCGTGTCTAAATAAGGAAAATCCCTCTTTCGCCAGAGGTATCCGTCAATAAAATACCAGACGGCGTGAGATACCAAAGCGGCAGTCTGTCCTCTGTGGTCATACATCGGATTCAGTTCGTAGAAACCGATGCTTGTAAGTTTATCGCTCATACCTGCGTAACGACAAATGCGACATAATTCCTCCCCATACAGACCATGAGGCGATGGAAAACTGACGGCAGGAGCATCACTTTGGCGTACGGCAGATATATCTATGGATACCATGTCGGCATTCCGTACAAGAGGTTCTACTCTCTCCAAATCAGCCTGCACAACTCCAAGTCTGTAACAATCAAAATACAAATCGTTCATCATATCCAGCGCTTCCTTATCCACAAAATAAGTTTGATATGCCACCTGCGTATAATTAAAAAGGTAATTCGGCTCACAACACATTATATTTGTAAGGAAAGTTTCGGAATTTACGTCTTGGGTAGTATTCACAAGCCCTAAATCCACACGAGAATCCACACAAAAAAGGTTTATAATCTGTCCTAATTGTTCATATCCGCGATAATTTCCGTAGGTAAGGTCTTGCGAGCCGCCGAGAATGATTGGAATTATCTTCATTTGAAGCAGAACGGATACCACCTCACCCATAGCAACATAAGTATCACTTAAAGAATTTCCCGTCCGCAGATTACCCAAATCCGCAATCTTTACTGGTTTATCGTGAAGAGTTAAATTGTAAAGGTATTTGCGTACGGCATCGGGAGCATTCTCACTATCGGAGTTTGTTTTGTTTCCTCTGGCTTCTTTTACACCCAAAACGGCAATATCAATATCACTGTTAAGGGTAGGAAATGACGCATTGGTATTGTAGGAAACAATAAGATGTCCAAGCCGTTCTATATTACTGTTAAAGAAGCCAAAATCTTCTATTTCTATCGGTTCGAAATATACGCTAATATCTTTCATGGTTTTATTGTTATGACTGTTTGAGGCGGCAAAAGTACATAAAATTTCTATTTATGGATAATCAGGCGGTAACGGATTAAAATTTATTTTTGTATTTTTGCCGCCTTAAAGTTTTTACATTAAACAAAAAAAACATTATGACTAATAAACCGAAAGTTATCCCAAAGATACGAAACTATTACACCTTCGGCTACAAAATTAAACTTATTCTGTGGTTGGTGAGGACAAAGATTTTTTATCCGAAGGCTTCGCTGATAAAGTTTCCGTTCGATATTCGGTCAAAGAGGTTTATTGATTTGGGAAGGAACATAAAAATCGGAGTCGGGGCAAGATTCGAAGCCTTCTCGCAGGACAGCAAAACCAAAACCTTAATCTGCGGGGACAACATACAGATTAACGATTACGTGCATATCACCGCCATGCGGAAGGTTAAAATCGGCAATAATGTCCTTATGGCAGGCAAGATTTATATCTCCGACTGCACGCACGGATTTTATGCCGACGAATCCACACCGCCGCATATTCCTCCGGTGGAGAGACCTTACGACATTAAGTCGGTCATCATCGGGGACAACGTTTGGATTGGTGAAGGCGTGTGTATCCTACCCGGAACGGTGATAGGAGACGGTTGCATAGTGGGGGCGAACGCTGTGGTGAAGGGGGTCTTTGAGGAAAATTCGGTTATAGTCGGCGTGCCGGCAAGGGTGATAAAGAAATACAATGCGGACACCTGCCGATGGGAAAAGTACGAAAACCAAAACATAATTAAACATAATAAATAGAAAAAGTATATGAAAAACATTTTAATTACGGGCGGAGCGGGTTTTATAGGCTCTAATCTTGCGTTGAGGTTGTTAAATAAGGGATATAAGGTACGTATTTTGGACGTGCTTTTGCCCCAGATTCACGGGGATAACCCTGAGGAAACTTCGCCGTTGTATAATTCAATACGAAATACCGACGCCGAATTTACGGCAGGCTCCGTTACGGACAGGGATACCTTCCGCAAAGCCCTTGCGGATATGGATTGTGTGGTGCATTTGGCAGCGGAAACCGGAACAGGACAAAGTATGTACGAGATTGAACGCTACTCAAGAGTAAATGTACTCGGCACGGCTATACTTTTGGACATTCTAACCAATGAGGAACATAATATAAGGAAGGTGGTGGTCGCTTCTTCACGGGCTATCTACGGCGAGGGACGATACTTCTGTAATCAGTGCAACAGGGAGGTATATCCGGAGAAAAGGAAAGCCGGCGATATGAAGAAGGGAGACTACGAATGCAAATGTCCCCTCTGCGGAAGCGAAGTTGAACTCCTTGCAACCAATGAGGTGAGTAAAATTCATCCCACTTCAATCTATGGAATAACCAAGCAGGTACAGGAATCCATGGTTATGACCGTTTGTAAATCCGTAGGCATCCCTGCGGTGGCGTTTCGCTACCAGAATGTTTATGGGAAGGGGCAGTCGTTGAGCAATCCCTACACGGGGATTCTCTCGGTGTTCTCTACGCAGATACGCAACGGCAACGCAATCAACATCTTTGAAGACGGAAAAGAAACGAGAGACTTTGTGTACATAGATGATGTCGTGGAGGCGACGGTTATGGGTATTGAAAATTCGACGGCTGACGGCGAGGTGTTTAATGTCGGCACGGGGGTCGCAACGGATGTCTATACGGTGGCACGGGAACTCATCCGGAACTATGAGGAGGACGTTCATATATTTATTAGCGGTAATTTTAGGATGGGGGACATCCGCCATAATTTTGCAGACATCTCTAAGGCAAAAAGGGTACTCGGTTTTGAGCCGAAGGTCTCCTTTGCAAAGGGAATTAAACTCTTCACGGATTGGGTTAAAGAACAGAAAATCCAAAAGGACAACTATCAAAAATCAATAGAAGAATTGCAAAGCAAAGGGTTATTCCTACAACAAGAAGGGTTATTCCGCCTAACCAAAACGGATTGGAGCAAAACCGAATCGTATTGGGATGAATCGGAAGGGAGAATAAAAATTCGCGAAAAGGATTGTAATTAAAAAAATTTGGTTCAAGACAATTTAAGAGAAAATAGTACCTTTGCAGCCGATATAAAAGCATAAAACCAATGTACGATAAAATAACAGACCCCGAAAACCCCAATTCAAACCTCAAAGTGCAGAAAGCCATTGAACAGCCCGACCAAATAAATCACACTTTTCTTAATCACTTCAAGGCTAAACGACAACTTACCGTTGAAGAATTTGTTAAGGGTATTCTGGAAGGCAATCGTACCGTTCTCTCACAGGCAATTACATTGGTGGAATCGTCTTTGTATGAGCACCAAACAAAGGCTCAAAAGATTATTGAGCAGTGTTTGCCTCACGCAGGTAAGAGTATAAGGGTTGGGATTACAGGTGTGCCGGGCGTAGGTAAGAGTACAACGATAGAAGCCTTGGGAAATATGCTGACAAAACAGCAACACAAACTTGCCGTTCTTGCCATTGACCCCAGCAGTGAAAAGACTAAAGGCTCTATTTTGGGCGATAAAACCCGTATGGAGACACTTGCCAATAACCCATCAGCCTTCATACGTCCTTCTCCTTCAGCAGGTTCGCTTGGAGGCGTGGCTCGTAAGACCAGAGAAATAATTGTACTTTGTGAAGCGGCGGGTTATGATGTTATATTCGTGGAAACGGTTGGTGTAGGACAGAGTGAGGTGGCTGTGGCTTCAATGGTGGATTTCTTTCTTTTGTTACAACTTGCCAATGCTGGCGATGAGTTGCAGGGAATAAAAAGAGGCATTATGGAAATGGCTGATGCAATATCTATAAATAAGGCTGACGGTGATAATAAAGCACCTTCGGAACTTGCAGCAAGACAATATCGTAATGCTTTGGCTCTTTTCCCGCCTTCTTCTTCGGGTTGGCAGCCTCAGGTCTTCACTTCGTCGGCTTATACACTTGACGGCATAGACCACATTTGGGAAACAATAAGCGATTACGTTACTCTAACAAAGGGAAACGGTTATTTCTATCAACGACGTAATGAACAAAACTTGCGAATTTTGTCAGAAACAATCAATTATCACCTTACACAACGTTTTTACGAAGATAAACAGATACGCTTACGCCTTGAGCAGGTACGGAAAGATGTTTTGGACAACCGTATAAGTGCTTATGTGGCAGCCCAAACCCTGATTGATGAGTATTTTTCCCAATCTTAAACTACTCCCATCTTAAATAAGTGGTATAGACCTCCAATGTAGTGGATTTTAATATCATTTCGTTTTGGTCTATTTTGTTTATGATGTATTGTTTCTCTGCCTGAGTAGCGATATTCATCATTGTAAGAGTGTCGTGTGCAATAGTGTAAGTGTAATTTGAGGTATAAGGCTGACGGCACATCGTTACGGTATCACCGTTTATGATTGTATCAAACTGACCCGATATTTTCACATCTTTAACTCTTCTTTGAGTAGCCTGAAACACGTAATCCGAAAACTCAAGGTAAGATTGCTTGGTGCAATCGGATATAAGCGTATCTTCAACTACCGCTTTATCTCGCCATTTACCTGTTATGAGGTCGTGGTCTTCTTCTTCCTTGCAGCCGTTGAAAAGAAAACCGCCCAGAATAAGGGACAATGCTGCACTGTATAATAATTTACGTTTCATATTATTTTGATTTGTTGTTATTTTTCTTTGCAAGAGAATTAAGGGTTATGGTATCAAAAATCAGATACAGGATAAAAATTACGAAATACGCCACAGCAAACATTTTATCCTTCTCTATGTTAAGTAGATATACTATTGCGAGAAGCAATAAGTAGATTATCATTTTGCCGAATTTGGCAACCATAAAGGCATTAACAAAATTCATCACACCACGTTTTGGCAAAAAATACACAAGGCAGTATCCTGCGGCTGTCAAAACCCAAAACATCACTATATAATAAGGTATGTAATGACTTAATGCTCCTTTGGAGAAGAGCATAAAAAAGAAAAACATAAAACAAACGACTATCGAAAAGATTGACAGACGAGTTAAATACACTGCTATTGGATGTTGTTTCATATATGTTTGAATTAAAAAAAATCACATCAGGTTTTATCCTGTTTTCAGCCTGCAAAGGTACAATTTTTTTCTTAATTCAAAATGTTATTATCAATTTTATGGCAACCGCACGAAAATTTTCCCAAAGCAAAATTTGTCAAATGGCAACAATATATACATATCGCTTAGGTGTTTAATCCCCCAAATCCGCTATGCAGACAAACTGGGACAGCAGGTGGAAAAAACGCTTTCATTTCAGTCCGTTGGAAAGACATAAAAAAGCATTTGGGACACGAAAACTGCATTCCGGCTTTGGCAAATTAAGTTTGAATTTATGAAAATTTTGCTCCGTGTTTCTGAACCTTTATCTCGGCGTAGCCAAATCAAATTACAGCGTGCTAGAATTTGATTATAGATTTCTGTAATTTGATTCCAGCGTTCTATAATTTGATTCTAATTTTCTATAATCAAATTCTAAAAAATTAGAATCAAATAAGAGAAATCCGTAATCAACTTTTGGTTTTTCAAAGTGAAGAAAAAGCAAATTATTTCTTACTTTTGATATTCTGTAAATTTATTTTTTTGTATTTATTTTGTCATTTCAAAAAAATGTTGTAATTTTGCACGCTCAAAAAAACAGACTTTAAGCGAATTTAATAGTAATAATATAAAAATAAAACAAGTAAAATATGTATTTAACGGCTGAAAAGAAACAGGAAATCTTTAAGCAATTTGGCGGAAACGCTGCCAACACAGGTTCAACGGAAGGTCAAATAGCATTATTCACGTTTAGAATAAAACATTTGACTGAACACGTAATTAGAAGTAAAAAAGATAAATCCACACAACGTGCTTTGGTACGTCTGGTTGGCAAGAGACGCCGCCTTTTAGACTACTTAAAAGACAGGGATATTGTGAAATACCGTGAGTTAATCAAAGAGTTAGGTATCAGAAAATAATCTGGCGGCTTTGAGATTGATTCTTAACATTGTAATTAAAAAGAAAAGATAGATTAAAATGAAAGGTAATTAGCTTCTAATTGCCTTTTCGTATTTTGGTAAGGAGCTACTGAAAGAATAAAAAAAGAGTAATTGCCGGGCAAGCTCCGCTCGGAAGAGGTAAATTAACATAAGAAGCAAAATGTTAGGAACAAAGAAAGTCTTCACACTGGCAGACGGAAGACAGATAGAAATTGAAACCGGTAAGCTTGCCAAGCAAGCCGATGGTTCTGCCGTAGTTAGAATGGGCGATACAATGATTCTCGCCGCTGTTTGTGCAAAAAAAGAAGCAGGAGAGAACGTTGATTTTATGCCATTAAGCGTTGATTATCAAGAAAAGTATGCTGCAACCGGTCGTTTTCCGGGAGGATTCTTCAAACGTGAAGCAAGACCTTCGGAATATGAGATTTTGATTGCACGTCTGGTAGATAGGGCATTGCGTCCGTTGTTTCCTGATAATTATCACGCAGAAGTACAGGTGCAAATTACTTTAATATCGGGCGATCCGAACACTCCACCTGACGCATTGGCGGCATTGGCGGCAGCATCGGCTATAGCAGTATCCGATATTCCTTTTAACGGACCTGTAAGTGAGTGTCGCGTAGCGTATCTTGACGGAGAATTTAAGATAAATCCGTCTTTGGAAGAGATGGAACGTGCTGAACTTGATCTCATTGTAGCAGCCACCAAAGACAATATAATGATGGTGGAAGGTGAAATGAAGGAAGTAAGTGAGGAATTGATGTTAGAAGCGTTGCGTCAGGCACATAATAACATCAAGTTGCATTGTCAGGCTATTGATGAACTGATGTATGAGGTTGGAAAACAGGTAAAAAGAGAATATTGCCACGAAACAAACGATGAAGAGTTGCGATTGAAACTCCATGATGCCGTTTATCAGCAATGTTATGACCTTGCACATAAGGGAATCAAAAATAAAAGTGAAAGAACAGAAGGTTTTGATGCCATAAAACAAGCCTTTGTTGAAACTCTTACACCTGAGGAAGTAGAGGAAAAGCAGTTTATGATTGACAGATACTTCCATGACGTAGAGAAAGAGGCTATGCGTGATATGGTTTTGAACGAAAGAACAAGACTTGACGGCAGAAAATTAGACGAAATCCGTCCTATCTGGACAGAAATTGACTATTTGCCATCTGCTCACGGCTCTGCAATCTTCACAAGAGGGGAAACACAATCATTAACCACTTGTACGCTTGGAACAAAACTTGATGAACAGATAATAGACGGAGCAATGATAGAAGGTAAAAATCACTTTTTACTGCACTATAATTTTCCGGGATTTTCCACAGGTGAAGTAAAACCAAACAGAGGTACTTCAAGGCGTGAAATAGGACATGGTAATCTTGCAATGAGAGCCTTAAAAAGTGTTATTCCTCCGCAGGAAGAATGTCCTTATACCATTAGAATAGTATCCGATATTCTTGAATCAAACGGCTCTTCCTCAATGGCAACTGTTTGTGCCGGCTGTCTGGCTTTGATGGATGCAGGTGTTAAAATTCGCAAACCTGTTTCCGGAATTGCTATGGGACTGATTGCAAAGGATGGAAAGTGGGCAGTATTGTCCGATATTCTTGGAGATGAGGACCATTTGGGTGATATGGACTTTAAGGTTACAGGCACTCGTGATGGCATAACTGCTTGTCAAATGGATATAAAATGTGATGGCTTGTCTTATGAAATACTTGCAAAAGCACTTGCGCAAGCAAAAGAAGGCAGACTGTTTATTTTGAATAAGATAACCGATACAATTCCTGAACCGCGAGAAGACTACAAGCCTCACGTGCCAAGAGTTGTTCAAATGCAGATACCAAAGGATATGATTGGTGCAGTGATTGGACCTCAGGGAAAAATAATTCAAGAAATTCAAAAGGATACTAATACCGTTATTGTTATTGAAGACAAGGAAGAATACGGCACTGTTGATATTTCATCTGTAAATAAAGAAGGTATTGAAGCGGCTGTTGCACGTATCAAAGCGATAATTACCGTTCCTGTTGTAGGTGAAATATATCACGGAAAGGTTAAAAACTTGCAGTCTTTTGGAGCATTCATTGAGTTTTTGCCCGGTAAGGACGGAATGATTCACGTTTCTGACTTGCGTTGGGAAAAAGTTAAGAAGATTGAAGACGTAATTAAAATTGGTGAAGAGGTAGATGCAAAACTTATTGATATAGATAAGAAGACAGGAAAATACAAATTGTCTGTCAAATTGCTGTTGCCTAAACCCGAAGGATATGTTGAGCCGGAACCAAAGCCTAAAAGCGAGAACAAAAGACGCACAAAGCCGTCTCGCAAACGTAAAGAAAAATCGCCAAGTAAGGACAGAGGTAACGGAGACCGCAGTAACAATGCGGACATATAAAGAAACAATAATAAATTTTTTGTGTTTATGATTGGGCTTACTCTTTTGGGAGTGAGCCTTTTTTATTTTAAAACGGATTGGAGCAAAACCAAATCGTATTGGGATGAATCGGAAGGGAGAATAAAAATTCGCAAAAAGGATTGTAATTAAAAAATTTTTTTTACCTTTGCAGCCGAATTTAATATGAAAAATTGTTCATGGAATCATATTTTTTAATTAGTTTGTTGAATTTAAACGGAGGCGTAGTTACCAAACAAATCGTGATTATTTAATATATGCTACGCCGAAGTTTTTTTGTGTTCCGAATTTCTTTTTACACTTTAAAATTTTGTTTTTTAATGTTCATATGACCAGAGGCGTAGTTACCCAAAAGATTATTTATCATTTTGGTTTCTTGAGGTATGCTACGCCGAAGTTTTTGAAAGGACAGCCAACGAATGGTTTAGGACAACCAACGGATGGTTTAGGACAGCCAACGGATGGTTTAGGACAGCCAACGAATGGTTTAGGACAACCAACGGATGGTTTAGGACAGCCAACGAATGGTTTAGGACAGCCAACGAATGGTTTAGGACAGCCAACGGATGGTTTAGGACAGCCAACGAATGGTTTAGGACAGCCAACGAATAATTGTATATCATTATTAATTAATAAAGTATTAACCATAAAAAATTTATATCAATATGCCAAATAACGCAGATTACATCCCAAAGGGAAACGAAGAATTTAGAACGTGGTCGGCAAATTTCACGGAGAAAGTAAGCACCGTGTTTTATATGACGTTCGATATTCCCGTGGCAAAGAAAAACGAACTCGTAACGGCTCAATTAGACTACGAGCAAAAACAAGCCCTCATTGACGCGGGCGACAACAAAAGCCAAAATATCCACATTCGCAACGTGGCAAGGGACGTGTTGAAAGCACTTATACGAGAAATCACACAGCAGTACATTCGCCACAATCCCGATGTGAATGTAGGGCAGTTGAATATGCTCGGTTTGCAGGCGTACGACACCGAACGGACACCGATACACGTGCCTATGATTTCGCCGTATGTCCATGTGGAAGTGGGTACAAACTTCTGGCATTATGTTTTCTGGGGACAGGAAATAACAGGGCAAAAGGTCAAAGGCGGGTTGCCCGAAGGAGCAACAGGGGTACAAATCTGGTGTAAAATGAGCGAAACTCAGCCAACGTACGAAGAAATGGAATTTGCGGGGAATTTCACCAAATCTCCGCACGTCTTTACGTACTCTTCCACAGACCGTAAAAAGACCGTCTGGTATGCCATCCGTTATTACAATGCCAAAGGCGAGGTAGGACCATGGTCAATAATGATTCCGGCGATAATCAATTAGTCGCCGATTGTCATAAACAAAATATCATTCATTTACCATTAGTGAATGATTAAACTTTTTCATAATTTTTTAGGGAGGTGTGATTCCTCATTTGAGAGGGAATACCCTCTTTTTTTTGTCCCGTATCAAAAAATTCCGTACCTTTGCCCTCTCAAAAACATCAAACAAAATCTTATTATGGACTTAACAAATAAACGGATATTACTTTTTGCACCCGCATTCTTCAATTACGAAAAACGGATAGTCAATCGGTTATTGGAAATGGGTGCCACGGTAGATTTTTATGACGAACGCCCGAGCAATAACCTCTTCGTTAAAGCGGCGATACGCTATTTCCCTTTGCTTGTGCGTCCCCTCGTAGCGAAGTACTATCGCAACATAGCCGCAGAAGTCGGCGGCAGAACGTATAACTATATCCTTATAATAAATATGGAAACCATGAGAAAAATTATCACCCGCCGTCTGCGGAGAGGTTTCCCCGAGGCAGAAATGATACTCGTTCTTTGGGATCCGTTGTACTACAAGCCCCGCGCAAAGCAAGTCCTGAAAAGGTTTGACCGTGTATTCTCCTTCGATGAGGGCGACTGCCGACAAAATAGGCATATACGGTTTCTGCCCGATTTCTACCTTGAAGAGTATGCCAACGCCGCCCGCGTGAAGGAATATAAATACGATGTCGGTTTTGTCGGCACGGCACATACCGACCGCTACCGAACATTAAGAAAAATAAAGAAGGTTTTGGAGAAGGACAATATGAAACTCTGTGTGAAACTTTATTTTTATTCGGTGTTTAATTATTATCTCTGTAGGCTCTTTCATTGGGATTTTGTGGGTGCCAAGCGAAAGGATTTTGTCTTTTCGCCGATGACGGCAGCCGAAATTGCAGACATTTACGGCAGCAGCAGAATAGTTATAGACATTGAGTCTCCACACCAGCAAGGCATCACAATGCGTACCATTGAAATTTTGGCGGCAAGGCGAAAAATGATAACAACCAATGCCAACGTCCGTAATTATGACTTCTATAACGAAAATAATATCCTCATCATCAGTAAGGAAAACCCCATTATTCCGTCCGCTTTCCTTACTTCTCCCTACGAGGAGTTAAGCGAAGAAATATATGAGAAATACTCTCTAAATTCTTGGTTAAAGCAGATTTTGATGTAAGGAGCGTACCCTTCGGAGGGGTACAACTGTGTTTATTAAGATTTTTTTTTATATCTTTGCAACCTCTTAATTTCATAAAATAGAATACCGAAAAATATGAAAATATCTTATAATTGGCTTAAAGAATACATCGTAAAAACAAATGACAATACGCCCTTGCAGTTGGATGCTAACGAAGCGGCACGTAACCTTACTTTTGCAGGACTTGAAGTAGAATCCGTAGAGGTTGTGGAAAGTATTAAAGGCGGGTTACAAAATTATTATGTGGGATTGGTTATTTCCTGCGTGCCTCATCCAAACAGCGATCATCTACACCTCACGCAGGTTGAGGTTGGTTTTGAACAGCCTTTGAATATAGTTTGCGGAGCGTCCAACGTGGCTACGGGACAAAAGGTTATTGTTGCGACCGTTGGGGCAAAGGTTTATACCGGAGAGGAGGATTATTTTGAGATAAAGAAAACTAAACTTCGTGGAGCAGAGAGTGAAGGTATGATTTGTTCGGAGAAGGAACTTGGGATAAGTGATAACCACGATGGAATTATGGTTTTACCTGACTCTGCTATTGTTGGACAGGCAGCAAAAGATTATTTTAATATCACGGAAGATAGTATTTTTGAGATAGGGCTTACTCCAAACCGTTCCGATGCTGCTTCTCATATTGGTGTGGCGAGGGATTTGGTGGCGGTACTCAATGCTCAATGTGGCGAAAGAAAGTATAAAATAAATTATCCTTCGGTAGATAATTTTCAAACAGACTCAAATGATTATAAAATAGATATACAAATAGATGAAAAGTTGTGTCGGCGTTATGCGGCAGTGATTGTGAGCGGTGTAAAGATTGCTCCTTCTCCCGAATGGCTGCAAAATCACCTGCGTGCTATCGGTTTGAAACCTGTAAATAATGTAGTGGATATAACAAATTATGTTCTTATGGAAACGGGACAGCCTTTACATGCCTTTGATTTTGACAAGGTTATTGGAAAAGAAATATCCGTTAAAACGCTTCCTGCAAAAACATCCTTTACAACCCTTGATGGAATTGTGAGAGAACTCAATGGCAATGAAGCAATGGTTTGTAATTCTACGGAAGCAATGTGTATGGGTGGTATTTATGGAGGTCAGCACAGCGGAATAGGTAATAATACCACTGATGTATTGATTGAATCTGCGTGTTTCAACCCTGTGATTATTAGAAAAGCAAGCAAGTATCACAATTTGCACACTGACGCTTCGTTTCGTTTTGAACGCGGCAGCGATATAAACATTGTACCTTATGCTTTAAAGCGTGCGGCTTTGTTAATGAAAGAATTGGCAGGGGGAAAGATTGCAAGTGATACAGTAGATGTTTATCCTGAAAAAGTAGAAGAGACAAAGGTCTATTTAGATTATTCATATATGGACAATCTTATTGGTAAAAAAATAGACAGGAAAACAATTAAACTTATTCTTACTTCGTTGGAAATTAACATAGAGAGTGAAACACCGGAAGGATTAAGGGTTAACGTGCCGTCAAACAAAGTTGATGTAACGCGTCCATGTGATGTGGTAGAAGAAGTGTTGAGAATATATGGTTATAACAATGTTGAAATTACACAGGATGTTAAAAGCAGTCTTACCTATACTGCAAAACCTGACAGAGACAAAATTCGCAATATAATTTCCGACCTTTTGGTTGCCTCAGGTTTTAATGAGACAATGAACAACAGTCTTTCCAAAGTTGCTTATTACGATAATAATCAAGCCTTTCCTCAGGCACAGTCTGTTAATGTGCTAAATGCATTAAGTAAAGATTTGGGAGTGATGCGCCAAACACTGCTTTATGGTGGTATGGAAGTGATCGCGTATAATATAAACCGAAAAACGAATAACATTCGTACGTTTGAATTTGGTAACTGTTATAAAAAAAATCTTGAAACCTTTGCCGACTCCAATATATTAAAGAGATATGATGAACAACAGCACCTTGCAATTTTCGTAACAGGTAATTTGCAGGAAGAAAACTGGCAAATGAAACCTCAAAAGGCGGATTTCTTTTATTTGAAAAACGCAGTAATGAACGTATTGCAGCGATTGAGGATAGATTTAGGGCGTTTTAACAGTGAGAAAGTAACGGCTGATTATTTTGAAGAAGGTTTGCAGTTGATTAATCGTGATAATGGGAAAATTTATGTACAGTTTGGCAAATTGAAAACAAATGTTTGCAAGGCTTTTGATGTAAAACAGGAAGTTTATTATGCTGATTTTGCATGGGACTTGTTGATAAAAACGTTGCCAAAGAAAGAAATAAAATATCAGGAGGTCGTTAAGTTTCCTGAAGTTAGACGAGACCTTGCACTGGTTGTTGATAAGGCTATATCCTTTAAAGATATTGAGACGGTGGCTTATCAATATGAAAAGCAACTGTTAAGAAATATATATCTCTTTGACGTTTATGAAGGAGAGAAACTTGAAAGCGGCAAAAAGCAATACGCAATCAGTTTCATCTTGCAGGACAAGGATAAAACCCTTACCGACAAACAGATTGAGGCAATAATGAATAAATTGCTCAAAGGTTTTGAAAAGGAGTTGGGAGCAAAATTACGATAGATTATGAAATCACTAACGCATTATGATATAAAGATTTTGCTGGCTCTAATTAAGTCGTTGCATGGGGAAACAAAGTTTTTTAAGTTTCTTCTTAACAATGGTTATCCCGAACTGGCTGCTTGGTCTAATGCCGTTAGAGGAGACGAGGACGCTTTGCACTGGTTGTTTGACAATGGTTTTGAAACACTTGGAGTCTTATCTAATGCTATTGATAACGAAAAAAGGGCTGTGTTGTGGGTATTGCAGTCCGGTGACACTTTTATGATAAATTTTGCTGCTGCATGCCGACAGGAAAAGAATGGAATGAAATGGTTGAAAGATAATAACCTTGAAGTGTTTATTATGATGGCAAAAGAAATTATTGTCATTTTGGAAACACAAATCAAGGACAAAATGTTTTGGTACAGATGGAAATAATAAAAACACGCAAGAAGCATAATCAAATTATGATGTTCAACAATGCTGCAATTTTTGTAGTCTCATATTGGTTTGTTTTTTACTTTTACCAGTTACTTACGCTCATTCCTGCCTTTGCTTTACGGATTTCAGCAATCTTTTATACGGGAAAGATAGATTTTGACACACTTACATCAGCCAGTTCGGCAGATATATGGCACGATGCGGACAATATATTTGCCATTTTCGGCACAGCACCGCTGGGGATTGTCTTTTTGGTTCTGTTTAATGTCCTTATATTGTCAGGTATCAAGAATATGAGCCGGACTCTCAAAATTTTATGCTTTTGGAACATCCTAAACGGAATACTGAGATTTGGTGGTAATTTCATATTTGGTCATATCTTTTCGCTGTGGTCTTCTAATCTCGTAACAGACTTTTTAGAGATTTCTTTTCCAAGCCGTGCTGCTCAACTGATGTGTATTTTTGTTATGCTGTTTATTATTTTCATTGCCATACGTTATTCATGTAAAGCCGTAATACATTTATTCAATCCGTTAATGGGCGGTGTTAAGGAAAAGATTCTTTATATGGTAATGTACCCTGCTCTTATTGGCTTGGCATATCTTACTTTGTTTTTCTCGGTATCGGGTTTCAACCAAAACGAATTTGGAATGGCTGTTTTGAGTGCTGTTTTTATCTTTTACTTTTATTGGAGTACGGCACGGAAATACAGACACGTAGCCGAGAAAAGACAAATAAATCCCATAGAATTAAATCGCAAACTGATAATATGTGTTCTTGCTTTATCACTTGTTAAATTCATTGATATAAAAGGTATTGCTATCTACGGCACGTCTTATCGTGAGCAGATAATAGAAGGTTTCCTTATCATATTCTTTTCTTCTGTCTTTTTGCTTATTGTTTTTGGCATACTGTATTACCTGTACAAACGCCGCAAACGCCGTAAGCAATTACTGCTGGAAGCCAAAGAAATTTTTGAAACCAACAATGCCGATATTGATTACGAATTTTGGGGTATTAAAACGCACGATATGGATAAGTATAAAGGCAAATTATAAGCATATCAACACATTACAGCAGATAAAAACCTATGAATAATTTTCTTTATGGCAAGACTTACGATGAGATTTCAGTCATCTGCAACTCTCTTTCCCTGCCTCGTTACACGGCAAAACAGATTTGCGACTGGCTTTACAGCAAAGGCGTAAATCATATCAGCGAAATGACAAATTTAAGTCTCAAAACCCGTGAATTACTTTCAACAAACTACGAAGCAGGAGGGCAAAATCCAAGTTTGGAACTTGTTTCCAATGACGGCACTCGCAAATATATTTTCACTTATGGCTCTTTGGTTGAGGCTGTTGTAATTTTTGACCGAGACAGAGTAACGCTTTGCATTTCCAGTCAAAAGGGATGCAAACTCAACTGCCGATTCTGTGCCACAGGACAGCAAGGTTATAAGGGTCAAATGACACCTTATGAGATACTTAACATCTTTCGTTATGTCAATAAGCAGTTTCCTGTCAGCAATATCGTGTTTATGGGTATGGGAGAGCCGCTTGACAACTGGCAAAATGTACATCAGGCAATTCAAATTCTTGTTTCCGACTGGGGATATGGCATTAGCCCACGCCGCATAACCATTTCAACATCAGGAATTAAACAAAGAATCAACGACCTCCTTACAACAACCGACTGCCACGTGGCAATATCTCTTCACAATGCCATTTCAAGAGAACGGATGGAGATTATGCCGATAGAAAAAGCCAGTCCAATAGAACAGATTATCAAAACATTACGTTCTTATGACTGGAGCGGACAACGGAGACTTACATTTGAGTACATAGTTTTTGATTTCAACCATACAACTGCCCACATTCAAGCCCTCGTAACGCTCTTAAAAGGAATTGAATGCCGCATAAACCTGATACGATACCATCAAACACCAAACAGTAATTTCAAAGGAGCAAACAATGATGCCATTTTGAAATTTGCTAACAACCTTAATGCAAAGGGCTTACGAACTATCATCAGGGCTTCAAATGGCGAAGATATTTTTGCAGCCTGCGGTCAGTTGGCGGGAGTTATGAAGTAATGTTCCAATGCAATGATTAGAACGAACAAAATCCTTTTTCATATAATTAACTATTTGAAATACAGATATAAAGCCAAGAATGAATTTTCTATTCATTCTCCTTATATGTTTGAAACCTATCTTCAATGTATCAAGGGACGGAAAGATGATGATATAATCAGGGAACTGTCCAAACGAAATCAAGTTATAGAATTCTATAATCAAATTCCAGCAAACTGTAATCAAATTCTAGCGAACTGTAATCAAATTACAGAATTCTGTAATCAAGTTTCAGCAAACCATAATCAAATTACAGTAATTTATTACTTGAAAGGAATTTATCAAAACAAAAAAACACTGCAACAATGGGAAGAATTGCGGCAGCGAAATAATGTATCACTTGATATAAATCTTTACTCTATGGGCTTGATTGTATGCAGAAAAGGTTTAAAACGTCAATCCTATATTCTAAAACGCTAACCTACTCCTCTACTTTTTGTTTTCCGTGAGGGCGAATGACTATTACGCTGTCCATCACTTCGTTAGCCTCTAATCCATCGCCATAATCCGTCCCCGAAACGCTTTGACGGCGTACGGGTTTTTGAGTATAAATCCGTCCTGTTTCGCTAAGCCAAATCAGGTCTTCACAATAAACGGTGTCTTCGCTGTTATAATTTACTATTTTAACATTTTGTTGCAGCAGAAAGTCATTAGAGGGTCGTGTATTGATGGCATAATCGGCTGTAATTACGGATTTTACACTCATATCTTTGTTAAAGAACACTGCTTTTGCCCCTTTGGGAAATTCCATCTTGCCACTATCCCCTTCAAAGTTGTTGATGAGAGGTGCAAATATCTCTATATCAACCTCTGCGTTGGAAGAACGATAGATATGAGCGTCTTTTATGATATTGACAGGCTTGTTTGATGCAACCTTTTTGCCGTCGGGGTTAATGCCATCAGTGCAAGCGATGAACAGAACGAGACATAATAACCATAAGGGCGAAAAATGATTCGCCCTTACTGAATTATGCCATATTTTAAAATTGATTTTCACTTTTTATCTGCCTCTTATGACCGTTGATTTGCCTATCCAGCATCCTACGGAATAAGAGTTGCCTTCGGTCAAAGTAACAAAGAATATGTCTTTCTTTGTAGGAAACTGTCCGTAAGCAGAATTCATTATACGCTGAGCCTCATCTGCGAGTTCCGGATAGTTATTCTTGACTCTTGAAGCCTCATCGTAAGCCACCCATGCAGCACCACGTATTTTCCCATCGTGAGTTGCACACGATACACTGCTGCTTAAATACAGCCTTGCAATGAAAAGGGCTGCTTTTCCCGTAGAAGTCTTGTCCAATTCGCCCCATTTGGTGGCTGCAGTCCTTGCATTGGCGTATTGTCCTGCCTCACTGTAAGCGTTAGCCAATGCTTGAGCAGCCTTAGCCTTGCTAATGTTATCCTTATATGAACTCATTGCTTCTTCAAAGTACTTTGCTGCGTCGCCATACTGCTTTTTCTCAAACAGCATCTTGCCCATCATATAAGCCGTTTTTGCTGATGGTTCGAGTTGGTGAAGACTTTCGGTTGCGGAAAAGAACAAAGAACTGTTGGTACAGCCTTTACGTTCAAGCGTTGTCGTAATTTTCTTTAACAGATTGAGGTCTTGCGGATTTGCATCATACTTCTGCTGATACATAGGCAGGATTCTGTCGCAGGAAGCGTAAGGTTCAATGTAGTTTTCGCACATTACGGCGTATGATTGTACCTCTTCCTTTTCTTTTTTCAGTTTTACGGTACTTTTGTTTGCTTCTTCTGCCGCTTCTATACTTTGTTCTATTTCAATGAGGTCGTTATCTATGCTTTCCGTTGCATAGTCATAGACATCAAATAACAAGCCAATGTTTGACGTATCCCCAGTACTCTTTATGTAAAGCAGAGTTGCTTCCAAGTAAAGCGGTGCATAACGGGCGTTAAGTTCTGCTCCACCCTTTTCTGCTGCCTCTTTGTAAATATTATACACCTCAACAACTTTGTCGGTGTAGTAATCGGAAATATCTCTTGCCTTTTGAGCAATGTTATTGGCTGTATCACCAAAATAAGATGACTTTTTATCGGACAGAGTCAGCAATTCATTGATGTATTTCTCCTTATCGGCAGGTGTTTGTGCCTGTTCAATCATTGCTTTCAGTATTGTACGTCCTCGTATGTAATCATTCTCGTGACGAGCGGGGCAAAGGCTCATCATTTTCTTCCATGGCTCGTAGCATTCTTTGTACATACCCTGCTTATAACTTTCGTTATAAAGCGAATAATTAGTTAAACAATCTATACTGTCTTGAGGTGTTGCTCCGTATTTTTGAGCTACAGCGGTATTGGCAGCAAAAGCCATAACCGCAATTAACAAATATGTTTTCTTCATCTTTTCTTAAATATGTTATGTTATTGATATTTTCTCTTAAAGAACCATCTGTCCTTGGCAGATAGGGATAAACCGATACGGAAGAAGTTTTCACGTATCAAATTATTGGCTGTTGTGCCTTTAATACCGTATTCAAATGACAGGTTTATAAGCGTTGAGGATTTTCTTACAGGGAATCCCAATCCCAAAGCAACACTGTACTGTTTTATTCTTGTACCCTGTGTGCTTATTCGGTCGTTATCAAAACTCATATAGCCCTCGTCGTAATTCAAACCGATACGATAGGTCATTTGAGCGAAGTAATTACCATATATATCAGGCGTTATCTCACTTCCAAATCCTATATTCCAACTGTCAAGTAAAGGATCAGCGGCATCTTCCGATTGAAGACGGAACTGAGACCATTGAGTAAATTGAGCATCCGCACCTATAAAAAATTTCTTTGGCTTTTCATAAGACAGACCTAACCCAAAAGATTGCGGAAACGTTATTTTACCACTGTAAGACGAGTCCATAACTATATCTCTCGTTGATTCTACGCCGTTACTTGACACAAATGTATAAAACTGTCTTGTGTTGTTGGTATTCAAAGAAAGAGGCAGGACATACGAACCGCCAATTCCAAACCTGTCTCCATTATTAAAGGTATGAAAATACTGCAATCCGATATTGAAATTGAAACTTTTGATGTCGTAAATGACGCCATCGCGACTGTTATACAAAGAAGAATCAACCGTATAACGATGAATTGACGTATCGGTAGAGTTAAATAAAGTATCGGTATTGTCATTAAATATGAGTGCAGACCGCTTTGTGTATCGTCCAAAAAGATATTCAACATTCAAACCGAGCGAAAGATTGTCCTTTTGCTTGGAAAACGCAAAGTCATAAGCCGCACCGAGCAATACCTTGTTTAATCCTCCGTAACCGTCATACTGTTTGCGATAAAAGGTTGTGTCGCTTACCTGCACTACTTCCGAAGCTTCGTAATCTATATCCGACAAAGGAACTAATCCTGCTGCCATTTTAAGATGCGAAGTTACGGGAAAAGCAAACGCAATGTGCGATAAAGCCCCCATCATACCGCTTACCTGTGTTTTGGAAGAAGACATGGTTAGGAAATCTGCGTGAAAGCCCACGTCAAATACAAAACTCATGGTATCAACTCCGCAATAGGAAGCAGGGTTCTTAAAATTCACGATGTTATTGCGTGATAAGGCATAACCTACTCCCCCAATAGATGACGAGAAGGCATTGGAAAAAACGTTTGTATTCCCAATTCCATAGCGCGAATAGGGCGAACTTAGTGCTTCCTGTGCCGTTGCAGTTTGCAATAAACCTGTAATAATCAGCAAAAAAGCCGTTACACTTCTAATTATTTGTTTTTTTATTTTCATTCAATAATATATTGTTTAAGCCAAAGAGGACTAAATTAGTCTCCAATGTGTGTTTTACCTTTATACTTTTTGATATAAATTCCGCATCTCCTCCACTCAACACCACATTAAGCGGTTCAAACTTATCCATATATCGTTTAATCATTCCCTCTACCTCTTCCAATGTGCCGTTGATAACTCCCGACAGAATAGATTCCTCTGTTGTTGTACCGATAAGTGCGGAAAAATGTACCACATTTATTAACGGCAAATTTGCAGTAAAATTATGTAAGGCTGAAAATTTCATTCGCAATCCGCAGGAAATACTTCCGCCAAGATAGTCTCCCAATGCCGTAATGGCATCAAAAGTTATACACGAACCGCAATCAACAACCAATGTATTCATATTGTGATACAGGGCATTAGCACCAACCATGGCAGCCATCCTGTCCTGTCCCAGAGTTTCCTTGCTGCGATATAAAACATTGATACCTGTTTTCCATTTCTCACTCTCAACAAAATGATACTCGGATTTAAGAAAAGAAATTAGAACATCGGCATTTGCATCCTTCATAACAGAGCAATAAACAGCATTTTTTATCATAGGAAAACGCTCTTTCAGTTGTTGCAAAGCAGCAAGCGAAAGTCTGTCGTACCTTTCACAAAAAATCATATCGGTATTGCTGAAAACAGCCACCTTATCCTTTGTATTTCCTCTGTCTATGACTAAATTCATTATCTCTTTCTCTTGTTTTAAGAGGGTGCAAAGGTACAAAAGTTTATTCAATTACCATAACTATTGACCAAAATTAAGTCTAAATGTATAAAAAAAGAGTTTTATCACACTGAAAACAACTATTGATTATCAGCAAGTTTGCTTTTGTGTTTCTGAAATCAAATTACAGCGTGCTATAATCAAATTACAGAATTTTATAATCAAATTACAGCGTGCTGTAATTTGATTATAAAATTCTGTAATTTGATTTCAGGAAATCCTAATGAGCAATCCTCCCAAATGAAAAGAAATAACACTAAATTATTATGTCCATTTGCTCATATCAATTTTTTTTTCTACTTTTGCATTTCAATTAACTAAGTAATTTTAACTTTAAGAAATATGGATAAACTTTTATTATTAGGAGACGAAGCCATTGCACAAGCAGCCATAGATGCGGGTTTGTCGGGCGTTTTTGCCTATCCGGGCACTCCTTCAACCGAAATAACAGAATATATACAGGACTCCAAAGAAGCCAAAGCAAAAGGTATCCGTTCCAACTGGGCTTGCAACGAAAAGACAGCAATGGAAGCGGCGTTGGGAATGAGTTATGCGGGCAAGCGAGCAATGTTTTGCTGCAAGCATGTGGGCATTAACGTGGCGGCAGATCCCTTTTTGAATTCCGCAATCACGGGTGCAAACGGCGGATTGATTTATGTAGCAGCCGATGATCCCTCTATGCACTCCTCACAGGACGAACAGGACTCACGTTTCTACGGAGACTTTGCCTTCATGCCAACATTGGAGCCAAGCAATCAGCAGGAAGCATACGATATGGTGCTGTATGGCTTTGAGTTAAGCGAAAAATACGGCGTTCCCGTACTGATGCGTATCACTACACGTATGGCTCACTCCCGTGCAGCAGTGGTTCGCAAGGGTGAAAAGGCTCAAAATAATCTCAAAATACCGGATAATCAAAACCAATTCATATTACTGCCCGTTAATGCACGCAGACAGTACAAGGAATTGCTGGCTAAACAGCCTGATTTGATGAAAGCGGGCGTTGAAAGCGGCTTCAATAAATATATGGAAGGCGAAGACAAGTCTATGGGAATCATTGCCTGCGGTATTTCCTACAATTATTTGATGGAAAACTTTGTTTCGGGACAATGTAACTATCCCGTATTGAAACTTTGTCAATATCCTGCTCCCGAAATCCTGATAGAAAAGATGTACGATGAATGTAACAGCATACTTGTTCTTGAAGAGGGACAGCCACTTCTTGAACAGAAATTACGCGGACTACTCAACAAAGGCAAGCAAATAAAGGGACGTCTTGACGGAACTTTGGAACGCACCGGTGAATTGAACCCTAATATGGTTGGAAAGGCATTGGGCTTACATATAACTGAGGGCTTGTCCGTTCCATCTTTTGTTGCTCCACGTCCTCCAAAGTTATGCGACGGTTGTCCGCACATTGATTCTTTCCTTGCTTTGAATGAGGCGATTGAACCTTATGGAAAGGGTCGCGTTTTCAGTGATATAGGCTGTTATACGCTTGCTGCACTGCCTCCTTATAACGCTATATACTCCACAGTTGATATGGGAGCATCAATAACAATGGCTAAGGGTGCGGCGGAAGCAGGTTTAATGCCATCCGTAGCAGTCATTGGCGACTCCACATTTACACACAGCGGTATGACAGGCTTGTTAGACTGTTGCGTAGATAACATTCCAATCACCATAATAATACTTGACAACGACATAACGGGAATGACAGGTTCTCAAAAGTCATCTGCAACAGGTAGAATTGAGTCTATCTGCAAGGGAATAGGCGTTGATGAGGCTCATATAAGGGTTTTCAATCCGTTAAAAAAGTTCCATGCCGACAATGTAAAGATTATACAGGAGGAATTGGCATATCAGGGCGTTTCCGTAATCATTCCAAGAAGAGAATGTTTGGTTTGGTTGAAGAAAAAACTTAATGCCGCACGCCAAAACAAACAATAGGATGCAATGAAAACTGTTTTAAATTGTATTCTTGTTGCTTTCTGTGCAAACGTAATGACATCCTGCGGCAACGATAATGAACTTGTAGGTACGCAGTGGTACGCAAAAGTAGTCCAGATTTACCCTTACGGAGACTCAACAAAGGTTTATACCTATTTAGATGAGTTTAACTTCACTTCGGAATCGGATTATACTTATTCGTGGCAGGAAAAGGTAGAATTGTATAAGGCGGATACACTTGTAAATGAACAGAACAACGCCGCACAATACTATTCCGACACCTATACTTTCAACGATGACGAAGGGAAAATGCAGATGTATGGCAATGAATACAACTTTTCGGTTACCGATAATGTTCTTTTATTTAAGCAGGGTAATACTATAATTCGTTTTGGTAAAGGAAGCGTGATGCGGAATGATACAATGTATATGTATTAATTAGTATTGTTCTTTTTCATTAGGAAAATCGCAGGTTTTAACGTCAGATACGTAACTTAAAACCGCATTCTTGATTTCTTGTCCCAAAGAAAGATACCGCCGAAGGAAACGAGGAGAAAATTCTTCGTTTATTCCCAGCATATCATGGCACACAAGAACCTGCCCATCAACATATTTCCCTGCACCAATACCTATTACCGGAATGGTTAATTCCTCAGCCATTCTCTTAGCCAGCAGAGCCGGAACTTTCTCCAGCACTATCGCAAAACAGCCTGCGTCTTCCAGAATGTGGGCATCCTGTAAGAGAGTCTTTGCTTCGTCTTCTTCGGTTGCTCTTACTACGTAAGTACCAAACTTGTTAATACTTTGCGGCGTCAAACCTAAATGTCCCATCACCGGAATCCCCGCCGACAGTATGCGAGCAACGGATTCGGCAACCTGTTTGCCCCCTTCCAACTTCACAGCGTGAGCAGAAGTTTCCTTCATTATGCGAATAGCGGAACAAAGTGCCTCCTTGCTGTTTCCCTGATACGTTCCAAAGGGTAAATCCACAACTACCAAAGCACGCTTCACTCCTCTAACAACCGAAGAAGCGTGATATATCATTTCGTTAAGGGTTATTGGTAACGTAGTAGGATAACCAGCCATAACATTTGCAGCAGAATCTCCAACCAGAATAATATCTACGGCTGCCGCATCAATCAATTTAGCCATTGAATAGTCGTAAGCGGTAAGCATTGCTATCTTTTCGCCACGTTCAGCCATTTCTTTGATACGTTGAACAGTAACTATACGGCGATCTTCTGCTTTATAACTTGACATAATTTTTGTTTTAGGTTTATATTTAAGTGTAATAATATGTTAAAACATCATTTTGATATATTTTCTATTCCTTTCTCTACATCAAAAACGGTCTTTCGTTCAAATCCAAAAAGATTTGCAATTACGTTAGCAGGAAAACGGCTTATGGAAACGTTGAAATCGCCTGTTACATCCGCATAACACTGACGTTCAACAGCAATTTGGTTCTCCATATCCTTCAACTGTGATTGCAATACCAGTAAATCATTATTTGTTTTCAGTTCCGAATGACGTTCCGACACGGTATTGAGTTGCTGTAATGCCAAAGAAAGATTATTTTGCACTATTTGCAATTCGTTAATACTTGTTTGAGTGATATTATTAGGGCTTATTTTCACCTGCAATGCCTGATTTACTGCTCTGGTTGCCCGTGTTAATGTTTCCTGTTCGTGAGATGCGTAATCCTTAACCTTATTTACATATTTCAAAGCAAGGTCTGCACGCTGCTTATAGCGGCTTTCAACCGCCGACCACTGCTTTTTGCAAGTTTCATCTTTCATTACAAGTTCGTTATAACCTGATACGGACAGCAGAACAAGCAGTAAAATGACTCCGACTACAAGTATTATGCTTATTGTTTTTCGTGTCATAGTTCCTTTTCTTTATTATATTTTGGTTTAATAACGCTTTACTTGCTTATAATCTTCATTAGTTCATCTACCTTTGGCGAAAGAATTATTTCAGTTCGTCTGTTACGGGCGCGGTTTTCGGTTGTACGGTTATCCATCAAAGGCATAAACTCTCCACGTCCAGCAGGAATGATACGTTCAGGCGATATACGTTTGTCTTCCAGCAATATCCGCGTAACGGAAGTAGCCCTCATCACCGATAAATCCCAGTTATCTTTCACCAAACTCTTACCCTTGAACGGCACATTGTCGGTATGACCCTCCACAAGCACACTTATATCCGGATTATTTGCAAGAACGTTGGCTATTTCCTTTAATGCAGCCGCTCCTTCGCTGTTTATCTCCCAACTACCTGACGGGAATAGCAGTTTCTCTTCCAAAGATACATACACCTTACCGTCTTTGGTCACAACGCTTAAACCTTTGTCGGTAAAGCCAAGCAGGGCTGAGGATATTTTTTGTTCAATTGCCTCCAACTCATCTTCTTTTGCCTGCAGGCTTTGCTGCAAAGATTGAAGCATACGCTCATTTGCCACAAATTTTTCCTGCATTGTGCTTAATTCTTTATCCTTTGCGTCTAATTCTTCCGTTTTTTTGTTCAGTGCTTCGCGAGAAGAATTTAACTCATCATTCATTCGTTTCAGGTCAGTCCCCTTTGCCGACACTGCTTCATTCAATCGCTTGTTGGCATCTTCAATTTGGGACTTCAGTTCTTCATTATACTTTTTCAGTTGCAGGTTTTCGCTGTACCTTTCCCTTGATTCTGCTTCTATTATTTGCGTTTTTTCCATCATTCCCGCTATTTGTGCCGACAGATTGCCGGTTTCTTCATTGAAAGCGTTCCTTTCGGCAAGGCAAGTTTGGAGTTGTTGCGATGTTTTGTTGTATCGGCTTTCCAAATCAGCGTATTTTTGTTTTGATACGCAGGAAACAAACAACAAAAGGCTGAATGACAATAATATAAATGCTGTTTTTTTCATACTCTTAATCGTTTTACGACGGCAAAAGTAAATATAATTTTTTTAATATGGGCATTTTGTGGCCTTTTTTTATCGTTTGCGCTTCACACAACGCCATTTTCGTTTCCGGAACCTTTATTTTGGCGTAGCCAAATCTAATTACGATTCTCCATAATCAAATAATATTTCTCTAAAATCAAGTTTCATTCATCTATAATCAAATAATAGACAAATATAATCTAATTATAGAACAATAGAATTAGATTTGGCTACGTCGAGTTAAAAGTTCGGAAAAGTATATCCGGATTCTGCTTTAACGGAATATAATTAACTTTTGCGAAACGCTTAATTCATCACTCACAAGTTTGAGGTTGTATGTGCCGAAAGGGTAATTACGAAGGTCAAGAGTAAGTTCTGTTTGATTGGCTTTTAACTTTATGGCTTCATACTGCTGTCCCTGCATATTGGAAATTAACAACATAGCATCTTTTGTCAAACCCGATATTTCCACAACGGCACTTTCTCTGCTTGGATTGGGCGAAATCCGTAAGCCAATGCTCATTGGAGAAATATCCATCAGGGAATTGTAAGCCCATGATTTAATTTCACCATAACTTATGGTGTCATCGTAACTTTGTATGTACGCTCTGCATTTATAATTATTAATTCCGTTAACACGATTCACGGTTGTGTTAAAATGAACTGTGCTTGACGTGAATTGAACAGGCATCATAATTGGGTTATTTTCACCAATAGTAACCTCAAAACCAAGTTCTGTTGCCGCAGGATTTCCCATTTGAACCACCGTTCCATACAACGTGGCTGCATTTTCTGATATTACAACCGAGTCTGTTAATACTGACGCAATTACAGGAGATAATGTAGAAAGGGAATAAGGATTTCCAAATACAGTATCGCTTCCCGTTACAGCGAAAGCCCAAAAAGTATAGGTGAATGCAGGGCGAAGATTTGATATATCTGCGGTTATGTTTGTTGTTCCGTTGCCTTGAAAATATAAATAGGTTAAGGAAAATGGGTCATACAGGCTAAAACCGCGTGCGATTATCGGTTCGCTGCCCTGAATGACTGTTCCGTTCAACGTAGCAGAGGTTGGAGTGATGTTAGTTGCGTCATTGGTCGTTACCGAAGGCGGTGTTTCAGTCGTAATTTGCTGTATGCCTGCTAAGGCATTGAGTTTTCCGTAACCCCAAATGAAGACCGGCGGATAAGTACCTGTATAAGAGTCTATTATAGCCGTATTTTGCATAACGTTTATCACTTGTGCAGGGGTCAAAGAAGGGTTTTTCTGTAACCAAAGAGCAATAACGCCCGCTGCAAACGGACTCGACATTGACGTACCTGAGGCTACACCGTAGTACCAAGTCGTTGCGTTATGCGTTTGTGAAGCCACGATTGTCGCACTTGAGGTAGGGTTAGCCACGTTGTCTGAATAGTTGCTGTAGGAAGAAACCAATGCATGACCGGGAGCGGCAATCGTTGGTTTTACTCTGCCGTCTGAGGTTGGTCCTTTGCTGGAAAAGTCTGCTATATCTCCAACATTATCACTCCAATAGCCATAATTAGAGCCGCCAAGCGTTATCCAGTTATTTTTAGATGTCCATGCACCGACCGCAATCGTGTTATAACCTGTTGCAAGGCAGTTAATAGTCTGGTCGGTTGAGCCTGAGGTGAAGGTAGAATTAGGTACTGAGGTATCTAATGAAAAGTCCGTACACCATATACTTGTATTTGTTCCTTCCGTAGCGCTGCTTCGCACCCTTATAACTACTTTTACATTAGATGAAAGATTGACAGAACTTAACATAATTAAAGCATTAGGTTTGTAATTGTAGTTATCAGCACTTTCGGCGTAAATTTGAACATCGCAGGTATTGCTTCCTGATGAAACGGAATTTGAATAAGAGGAACTGTTTGATGTTTGTGTGAAAGTGGTTGTTGCGATGTATGTATTGGTTGCTGTGTTATAGAGAGCCACTGCTACGGAAAAATGATTGAAATTACTGCCCCAAACATACGCATAGCCATCATCAAAATCCGTATCTATGTTACAGATTACGTTCATTGTATCTACGCCTGTTTGTGTTTTGGTTGCAAACAGGGGATTGTTGCCTTCGTTACCCGCACTTATCACAGGAATAACGCCGGATGAAGCAATGTTATCCATAAACTGCTCAAAACTGCTCGTACCATCATTAGGTCCTCTGTTACTTCCAAGACTCATATTGATAACACAAGGTTTGCTTTGACTTAAAGCGTAATTTTTGATATACGAAGCCCCGTTTGCAATGCCTGTAGAAGTCATATTGGTTGATACAAAGACCAAATCGGACTCCGGAGCAACGCCTCGCAGACTTGCATTATTAACTCCACCTGAGCCTCCTGCAATTCCTGCAACGTGAGTAGCATGATTGCCGTTTGTATGGTCGTGCTGACGATTAAGGATGGCTGTTTGCGAGGTGTATTCCGCACCAATACTATAACCGGACGGAGGAGTACCACTGCCGTTTTGCTCCCATACACGCTTTACTCTGTAATTTGTGTGAGTGTTATCATAAAAGGTCGGATGGGTATAGTCAAAGCCATTGTCAATAATACCAACTATTACACCGGTTCCTTTATATGCCTGACTCAAACCCGCACCTGAATGCACCTGTTCAACGTTAGATTTTGCGCGAGCAGAGTCTAAAAAAAGTTTTACAGGCTCCGAAGCATCTATGTAATAAACTCCTTCAACGCTTTTAACGTTTTCAATCTGCGAAATAGGGATTAGACAAGTCCAAATCTTTCCTGCATGAGCGTTTAATTTCACTCCTAAATTTTCTAATGCCTTTGAGTCAAAGGTTTCGCTTGTTTGCATAAAACAATTCGCGTATACGATATTGTCCTGTAAGGAAAGAGCGAATTTATTTACGAAAGCCGAATCGTTTATCGGTTTTCCGTCTCGTTGTAACTGCTCTGTCTGATGCACAATGGCACGAGTATAAGGTGAAAGTTTTGCTTGCTGTGCATAAACTGCATTAAGAGCAATTAGCAATGTGATAAAAACAATTTTTTTCATTTACTTTATATTATTATTGATTAGTATTTCTTGTTTGTTCCATTATTTATGGATATTAAAGTGCCGCTCCGCCTGTCAAATTCAAGATTTTGATCATTGGAAAGTGTATAATTGACAACACCAAACTGGTTTATATCAATGGTTTTAACTGCATTGATGTCGCCAAAGGCTACTGAAACTTCAACCTTCTCAGGTATTACATAATACACACCAACTCCCTTCTTTGCAATATAGTCCTGTGTTTCCTTATTTGTTGTTCTCTGTTGCATTACTGCTGCAAGCGGCTTCAAGGAATTAAGACAATGAAGATTGGCAATGATTGTTCCATAATCTATTTTTGCAGGACTGTCGGGCGTATATGGTATTTTCTTAATCCCTTCCTTCTCATTAAAAGTACAGAGCGGAATAAGCAAGTCCTCTTCGGTAATAATAGGTTTTTCAGGCACTATTTTAATATACACAACTTCTGATTCCTTTTGTTCAACACCTGCAAACATAGCAACATAACCATTGATTATTTCGTCAAGTTGCTTATACATAAAATCTATTGTAGTGTTAAGGTACGTACCATCAACTCCTTCGGCAAGCATTTTAATCTGTTCTTCTCTCAAAGTCTTAATCCGTTCAACTGCTTTTTCGGCTGTAAGGGACGCAACAGGCTCTAACATTCCTTTTTCTAAAAAACGTTTTTCATAAATAGGCACCGGCTGCAGGCTTGTGAGATTTCCCTCCTCACGTTTCATTACATTACGTGGATGTTGCTGTGGTTTAGTCTCTTTTTCCGCACTTTGATTTCTGATATAACCTGTTTGAATACTTTTTAAAGCACCGAAAGAATTTCTTTCTACACTGACTGCGCCGTCTATTTCAAGCATATACATTGCTCCTGCAACGGGTTGTGATGTCAAAGTAATGTTTCGGATTGTGTAAATAGTATCATCGCTCATTGGAACATTCTTTAAACCAAGCAAATATGCCGATTGTGCAAATATGCCCTTATGACGGATATTCTTTTCCAACGTTACGGCAAACACAAGTTCCGTTTGAGGTAAGGTATAAAAGATTCCATTGCTTTTATCGTTTATTTTGTCCAATGGGAATGAACGATAGGTTTGTGCCTGTGATGTTATACACAGTGCGATTGCTGCTATAAAAATATATATTCTCATTTTATTTTATTTTTTTTATTCCTAATACTCCTTGTTTGCCGCTATTGCGAATTATAACGTACTCTTTATTGACGGAATAACTCAAAGAAATCAATCCTGCCGTACTTCCAAGCAGCGAAACTAACTTATCTTTGCATTCAAGTATTGTTTCGAGTTCGTTAAAAGCCTTATCAATTATCACAACCTTTGTTCCGATAACCACAACTGCATATCCATCAAAGAAATAGGTCGCAAAATCATAATACTTATCCGTTTTGGGTTGATAGGTCTTGTCATCAACGTATGTCCAGCCCTTTTTATCCTCCACAGGCAGCATTCCTTCTTTCGGATAACCTATTACAAGAAATGTAGGCGGTATTACCTGACCATTCAAATAAAGTCTCTCCTTCTTTTTATTAACATTGTATTCAATATAACTGCTTGCTGCCAACACGTCATTACATTTCGCAAAATCAATTATTTCATTGGTAGCCTTCAAAAGAACAGATTTTTTCTTATTGCCAACAAATACGGCATAGGATTTATTATCTGCTATCTTAATCTTTTCAAAGGCAGGCTCAATTTCCTGTTTTGTAACCATATTCACTGCTCCCCACTTATCCTTTTGACGAACCGTTAGCCACGAACCAACAACCGAATAAACCTCATTGTATTTCGGCTCAATAACAACATTAAACTGCTCGTCCAAAACACCATACATAAAATCCTTTTCAACTATCAGTCTGTAACCTGCTTCTGTGGCTACTATATCCATAACGTTCGTATTTACAAGATACGAAGCCCCTCCGTCAGCACCGAATTTACGTCCGTTGGCATACTGAATGGTCGTTGTACTGCCGTTTTTTGCAATAAAGAAAGTATCTTTGCTTATTATAATACGCACATCGTTAAACACAGGTTGAAGATACATCAAATAAGAAGAGTCTTTACGGGCAATGATTCCGCAGTATGAATCCTGCGTAACCTTAAAGAAATCGGGCAAAACAGTAGATTCCGCCACCTGATACAAAGCATCAACTATCATCTTGCCGTTTCCGTCAAACAGAGCCTGCAATCCGTTTTTTAGATACGCCTTCAAGTATTGCAGATTGTTCTTTGAATATGCCTGAAAATCAACAAAGCGAGCCTCAGTTAAAATTTCGCCTTTGTCATTCAGCAATCCGTAAAGCAAATCCCCGTTAAACTGCCGCACTGTATAGGAAAACAGCGTTGGAATAAGCATTTCAATCTTTATATTGCCGGGTTTATAAGTTACATTGCCCATTGCATCGGTCATACCATAGCCTTCGCCCTGCTTTATCACTACTGCGTTACCCGTTCTGCTTACAAGCGTAACGCTATCTCCCAGAAGAGTTTGTCCTTCGTTATTTATAAGTTTGTAAGTCTTTGTTTGCCTGTCATAAACCACACATCCGCCATTGATAAACGTGTTTATAAGGTAATTATCTACTATTTCAGTATCGTTGGAAGGTGCATAACGAGGCGTAATTCGCACATTCCCTGTAGTATCTGCAAATCCTGTCAATCCGTTTTCAACAAAGGAAATCATATCATCTCCCAATGCATCAATAGCATCATATTTACACGGAAGGATAGTACGATTCTCTTTCACAACACCCCATTTGTTGCCATTGCGAACAGCAAAAAATGAGCCGTTAAGAGAATATACCTCATCATATTCAAGATTTATTTTCCAGTAAAAAGGTGTCCCGTTGAGGCTTTGGCTCTTTGCCTGATTGGAAAACCCCAAGAACATTGCCAATGCAACTATTGTCAATATATTTTTTGTTTTTATCAATGTCATAATACAATATGATTTTATCAGGCGGCAAAGATACAACTTTTTTTTGAAACAAAAACAAACTGATACTTAATACCATATTACCGTAATTTGATTATAGAAAATTAGAATCAAATTACAGCGTGCTAGAATCAAATTATAGAACGCCGGAATTTGATTTCAGGAATACAGAATCAAGTTTCAGAAAATCATAATAGCATTTTACCTGCTTGAATACAAAAAAAGAGGACTTGCAAATTTGCAAATCCTCTTACATATGAATGGTTTAGAGTATTATTTATTTATTCTCTGCCTCTATTGCAGCCTGAGCCGCCGCCAGACGTGCAACAGGAACGCGGAAAGGCGAGCAAGAGACATAATTCATTCCCGTTTGGAAGAAGAATTTCACCGATTCAGGGTCGCCACCGTGTTCTCCACAAACGCCGATTTTGAGTTTGCGTTTTTGCTTGCGTCCTTTTGTTACGCCCATTTCAACCAATTTGCCAACGCCATCAACGTCTATGGTTTGGAAAGGGTCATGTTTAAGGATATTTGTTTCTTTGTAAGTGCTGATAATGGCATTTACGTCATCGCGAGAGAAACCAAAAGTCATTTGAGTCAAGTCGTTAGTTCCAAAAGAAAAGAAATCGGCTACCGAAGCAATCTCATCAGCAACTATAGTGGCTCTTGGGACTTCTATCATCGTTCCGTAAGTGTATGGAATTTTGACATTAAACACCTGTTCCACTTCTTTGTGAATACGATCGCATATTTCCTTTTGATGCTTTAACTCTTTTACGGAAATGGTTAGCGGTATCATAATTTCCAAATGAGGTTTTTTGCCCATGTTAATCAAACGTGCTGCCGCTTCAAACAAGGCTTCGCATTGTATTTCGGTAATTTCCGGATACAGAATGCCTAAACGCACACCACGCAATCCCATCATAGGATTTACTTCCTCTATTTCCTCAGCCTTTTTTATCACTTCCTCTTCGCTAATGCCCAACTGAACAGCCGCAGCCTTTATATCCTCTTCTTTCTTCGGCATAAACTCATGCAAAGGAGGGTCTATTAAACGGAATGTAACAGGCTTTCCGTCCATTACTTCCATAGTTTCCTTTACTGAATTCATAATGTGTGGTTTCAATGCCGTGAGATAACGTTTTCTTGCTTCAACATTATCTTTTGAAAGAATCATATTGCGCAGTATTCTCAACGGTTCTTCGCTGTTTTCGCCGTAGAACATGTGTTCTATGCGGAAAAGACCAATGCCTTCCGCCCCAAACTTCAATGCCTGTTCTGCATCCGCCGGTGTATCTGCATTAGTGCGGACACCCATAGTGCGATATTTCTCAACCAAAGTCATAAAATTGCTGTATAGAGTGCTTTCACTGGCTTCTATTTTCTTTACTCCCGAAGCATAAACAAAGCCTTTCGTGCCGTTAAGACTGAATACATCCCCTTCGTTGTAGGTTATTCCGTCAATGGTTATTGATTTGTCGCCGATATGTAACGCATCGCAACCTACAATACAGCATTTTCCCCAGCCTCTTGCAACCAATGCGGCATGGGAAGTCATACCTCCGCGTGCTGTAAGAATACCTGCGGCTGCTCTCATACCTTCTACGTCCTCAGGATTTGTCTCCTCACGAACGAGAATGCAGTCAATACCTTCGGCAGCAAGCCTTTTGGCATCTTCAACGTTTAATACTATCTTTCCAACTGCTCCTCCCGGACCTGCAGGTAAGCCTTTTGCAACAACCTTATGGTTCTTTTCGTCTTCGGAATCAAGAATTGGATGCAGAAATTCGTCGAGTTGTTCGCCCGAAACACGCATTACGGCTTCCTTTTCGTCAATCATCTTCTCTTTAAGCATATCAAGAGCCATTGTAACGGCTGCAACACCTGTACGTTTGCCTACTCGACACTGAAGCATATAAAGTTTCTGATGCTGGATGGTAAATTCTATATCAAGCATATCCTTGAAATTTTTCTCCAAAGTTGCTCTTATATCACACAATTCCTTATATATGGAAGGCATACTTTCTTCCAAAGATGCCAAATGTTTATTCTGTTCGTTTTTTGTGTCCTTATTTAATGGGTTAGGCGTGCGAATACCAGCCACAACGTCCTCTCCCTGTGCGTTAATTAACCATTCACCATAGAAAAGGTTCTCTCCCGTAGCAGGGTTACGTGTAAAGGCAACGCCGGTAGCAGAATCATCACCCATATTTCCAAATACCATAGCCTGTACATTAACAGCCGTTCCCCAGTCTTCAGGTATGCCTTCAATCTTACGGTACGATACTGCCTTTTTCCCATTCCATGATTTGAATACAGCCATAATTCCTCCCTCCAACTGCTCAACAGCATTATCTGGAAATTCTTTTCCGAGAACATCCTTTACCGTTTTCTTAAATTCTTCCGAAAGAAACTGCAAGTCTTTTTCCGTAAGGTCGGTATCGGATTTATAATTCTTTTCTTTTTTGTATTCGTCGAGTTTGTCATCAAGGATTTTTCTTATGCCTTTTCCGTCTTTTGTTTCTACGCCTTCCGCTTTTTCCATAACCACATCGGCATACATCATTATCAACCTACGATAAGAATCATAGACAAAGCGTGGATTATTGGTCTTTTTTATCAATCCGTCGATGGTTTCGCTGCACAAACCGATATTCAACACCGTATCCATCATACCGGGCATTGACTTCCTTGCTCCCGAACGGCAGGAAACTAACAACGGATTTTTCGCATCACCATACTTCATACCCATTGCGTCTTCTACCTTACGCATTGCACCCCATACTTCTTCCATTAAGCCGTTTGGCAGTTGCTCATTATTGGCGTAATAATCCGTGCAGCACTCCGTAGTGATGGTTAAACCTGCCGGAACAGGCAATCCTAACAAACACATTTCTGCTAAATTAGCACCCTTTCCGCCGAGAAGATTTTTCATATCGGCTTTACCTTCGGCTGTTTTGCCGCCAAAGGCATAAACATATTTCTTTTTGTTCATCTTAGTATATATTAAATATTGAAATAACGTAATAATTTTGCTCAAAAGAGCGTGCAAAAATACGAAAAAAAAACATAATACAATCCAAAAAAAAGCAAATAATTTTTCCAACTAATCTCTCTGACTTGTCAAGGCTTATCAAACAACCATAAATTACCCATCCGCCAAACTTTTTCGGAGCTAAGGAAAAACTACGGCGGGATTACGGAAAAGTTTGAGAGACCTCCCTATCTTGCGGATAAACCAAAAAAATTACGAAAAAGAAATAAAATTAACAATTATTAAAATTTATATTATCTTTGCAGCCGTAAATTTTTAATAAAAAAGTATATGTATTGGTTTTTTGTACTTTTGTTATCATTCTGTATTGTTATTCTGCTTATGCCTACGTTTATAAAGCAAATGGAGAAGCATAGAATTTTAGACGCAGCGGGCGGACGCAAAATCCACAGCGGATATACTGCACATATGGGAGGCGTTGTGATTTTTATTGGATTTTTGTGTGGTTTCTGTTTCTCTCTAACAGGCATACGAGAAGAGATTAGTCCGTTATATATTGTCTCTCTGCTCGTACTTTTAGGGTTTGTTATGGTTATCGGAATAAACGATGATATGAATTCTCTTTCGCCTGTGCGTAAATTGATCTTTGAAATAGTTGTTTCGTTATGCCTTTGTGCCTTGGGAATAAGACTGAAAAGTTTTGGAGGTTTCCTTGGCATTCATACATTACCCGTATGGATAAGTTATGGTTTAACAACATTTTTCTTTATCGTTGTAAGCAATGCATATAATCTCATAGATGGAATAGACGGACAGGCGGCATTGCAGGCATTAGCGGCACTTGGCGGTATTGCTTTTTTTCTCTGGCAGTTTATACCCGTTGAAATGCGTATAGTGGAAGGCTTGAACAATCCTATGTTATGGCTAATGCTTATTGCTTCTGCGATGGGAGGAATTGTTGGATTTCTGCTTTATAACTGGCAAAAGGCAAGAATTTTTATGGGAGATACGGGAAGCATATTCATAGGTTTTATTATAGGAATGGCAATTATCGTTTGTATGAATCTAAATGTAGAAGGGGATGCACAAGTATGGAATTACAAAATTCAAAGTAATCTTGGAGTAATACTGTGTGCTTTTTTCCTGCCGTTAGCCGACACTTTGAGAGTATTTATACTAAGAGTCCGTAAGGGGAAATCACCTCTTTATCCCGATAAAACTCATATACATCATTTGCTGTTAAGAATAAATGGTTTTTCTCATGCGAAATGTGCTTTAACTCTCTTTTTTCTACAGGTAGGAATAATGCTTGTGATGTTTTTTCTTTCTCTTTTCTTTAACGATAACATCTTTGCAATCATTATTTTCTTTGCATGGGTGCTTTATGTTGCCTTTGTACAGATTATTGCCAGAATAAAATTAAAACATATCACCAAATAAATATACACATATGACTGAACAGGAATATATTATAAGATTTGAAAATGCTACTCTTGCAAATGAAAACTTTACTCTCAAGGATATAAATCTCCAAATCAGAAAAGGAGAATTTACATATCTGATTGGTAAAACAGGAACGGGCAAAAGTACTTTGTTAAGAGCCATTTATGCCGATATTCCCTTACAGGAGGGTGCTGCGGAGGTCTGTGGTTACAACATAACCAAAATCAAAAAACGCAATATAGCAATGTTGCGGCGTCATTTGGGCATTGTGTTTCAGGACTTCCAGTTATTGCAGGACAGGAGCGTATTTGACAACATTGCTTTTGTGCTTCGGGCTACGGGTTGGAAGAATAAACAGGCTATAAATGAGAGAGTAATGCGTGTTTTGGAAGAAGTAGGACTGGCAGATAAAGTTTCCACGAAGATATTTAAGTTAAGCGAGGGAGAGCGTCAGCGTATCGGAATAGCAAGAGCATTAGCCAATGAACCTGAACTAATTATAGCCGATGAGCCAACGGGCAATCTTGACCCCATAACAAGCGAACAGATTATCCGATTGCTGATGGACATTTGCGAAAAGAAGGAAACAACCATTCTTATCGCCACTCACGACTACGTTATGATAGATAAATATCGCGCCCGCATAATTGCAATAGAGGACGGCAAGGTTGTAGGATAAGAAAACATCATTTGATTTTCAGGCGATTAGATTTCACCAAACTGAAATCAAATTACAGAATTCTAGAATCAAATTCTAGCGTTCTATAATTTGATTCTAGCACGCCGTAATTTGATTCTAATTTTCTATAATCAAATTCTAATAATTTAGAGTCAAGTTTCCGTAATCAGTTGTCAAATCAGACACCTTTTAATTCCAATTCCGCACCGATTAAAAGCGAAAATAGATGAACGGATTAAAATCCGAAGCAATTATATGTGAGGTACTTATCACAAAAAGCAAAATAAAACACACGAAAAGTATGATATGTTGCCACGTTTTATAATTCTCTCTGCAGAAAAAGAAATTTTGTATTTTTTGACCAAAGTTCCAGTATGGTAAAATGCTGAAAATAACCGCCGGAATTAACATCGGGAAAAATATGGGTTTGATTAGAGTTTCGGTATTTTGGGAAAAATCAAATAGATGCAGGAAATAGGTTGTTAATTGCCCAATGTCCTCTATTACAAAGATTAACCAGCCAAACATAACTATGATAAACGTAATTAAAATGGATATTGGTCGCCATAATCTGTTCAATAATTTCAACAGAAAGACCCTGTCAAGTATCAAAAACAAACCGTGAAATGCTCCCCAAAAGATAAAATTCCACGCAGCCCCGTGCCATAAGCCCGAAAGCAAAAAACATAAACCCAGATTGAAATAGAGACGGTGTTTTGTTTTAACCCGATTTCCTCCAAGTGGGATGTACAGATAGTCTTTAATGAAAGACGAAAGCGAAATGTGCCATCGTTTCCAGAAGTCTGTGATTGAGGTTGATATATACGGATTTTTGAAGTTTTCAGGGTAGTGAAAGCCCATCATTTGCCCAAGTCCGATAGCCATATCGCTGTAACCGCTGAAATCAAAGTAGATTTGGAAGGTGTAGGCTATCATTCCCATCCACGCAGACGCAGCATTGAGAGTTTGAAAGTCGGCTTCAAAGACCAAATTTGCCTCTTGAGCCATTGCATTTGCGATAAGAACTTTTTTAGCCAAGCCTATAGAAAATTTATAAAAGCCAATGAGTTTGTTATCAAAGGAATCGTTACGCTCAATCAGTTCATCGGCAATCGTTCCAAAGCGAACAATCGGTCCGGCTATCATTTGGGGAAACGCAATTATGTAAATAACATAGTCGGACAAACGTTTGAGTCGCTGATGTGTGCCTCGCCAAACGTCAATCGTATATGTAATGCTCTGAAAAACAAAGAATGAAATACCTATTGGCAGGGCTATCCGCATAATTTTTGGCATTGTGCCGCCGAAAAGGTGCATCAAACTGTCGGTTGTATCTATGAAAAAGTTAAAATACTTAAATACAAAAAGCAAACCAAGATTCAAAATTACGGAACAAATCATCAATGTCTTACTTTTTCTTTTGTCCATTTCGGCAACAAGATAGAAATTGACAATAGTTGTTGCTATAAGCACAAAAATAAATCTTGGTGCTCCCCAAGCATAAAATATCAGACTGAATGCTAATAATACGTAATTCCTTGCTTTCTTTGGCATAAGCGAATAGGTCAAAAGAAAGACCGGAAGGAAAAAAAGAACGAATAAACTGCTGCTAAATACCATTTGTTATTTGTTTTGAATGTTTTGAGGGATTGTTTTCGCCGAAGAAATGTTTGTTTAAGTCCTCTATGATACCATATCCATTATTCATATAATCACCTCCGAGATACCGAAGATTACAATCACTTGCCATAACGATAATTAAGTCGGCTGATTTCAATTCATCAAATCGGCTAACGCTGTCTATGCTCAACGGCATATTGTATCGTCGAAGCGAGTCGGTATAATTGATTTCGTGATAGTAGTACCAATACTCCCCTTCTTTGAAAAGAGTATTTGAAATGTCGTGAAAAATTTGCCAATAGTAAGAATCGCTGACCACAATCGTTTTAAGACGGTGATAATTGCTGTCTATAATCATTTCATATTCGGGATAAGCCAAAGGAGTATTGGTTTTCATACGCCGGATTAAGTTAAGAGTGTTTTCGCAGTCCAAATCATTACCTTCAGCCTTGTCTTTGGGATTAAGAGATGTAATTTTGAATGAATTATTGCAGTATGTGCCTGCGGTAAAATACTTAATCAACGAATCAATTACAAACATCTGACTATACCTTGACCAATGTACGCCCGTCTTAGGAAAAAGCGGATAGGTCGCTGTGTCTTTCATAGCCACAAACCACGACAGTAAATCAATGTTTTCAACATTATAATGCTTACAAGCCTCAATATAGGTTGCGTGATTGGTGTGTGGCTGTTGCATTTTCAAGTATCGGTCGGGTATAAACTCAGGATAGAAACTTCCTTTGCCCGGTGCAAAGATTATAATCATTCTTTGACCTCGTTTTGCCAGCGTATCCTGTAACCTTTTAATGACCTGTACTTTTCTATAAATGGAATCTTCGCCTAAATAATTGATTCCGTTTACCGCATCAATGTATCCCATGTGGTAAAGGAAGTTTTCTTTTCCCATAATCACGGTTTCATTTGGGCAAATGTTAAAACAGGAGTAATAAATCTGATTTCGCAGCCGTATGAAATCGTTATGAAATCCGCAACTGTCGTTAAGATACTGTTGCATCTTTGACTGGTAATCGCCATTGAGCCAAGCACGTAAGGTTAATGAAGGTTTGTTTTGACTTGCTGCGGCATAACCGTTAAGTTCCTTCCCTGTGGAGAAAGGGAAAAGGGTTTGAACAAGCGACAAACTCAAAATCATTATAAGCAATATGTATAAGATACGTTTCATTTTTGCTTCTGTTTCAGGTAAATTTTGGTTTGCAAAGATATAAAATTTCCTTTTATTGCATTGAAAGCCCGTTTTAATTTCACGAAACCTAGGTTCTAAAAAAATGAAACCTAGGTTTCGTGAAATTGAAACCTAGGTTCTAAAAAAATGAAACCTAGGTTTCGTGAAATTGAAACCTAGGTTCTAAAAAATTAAAACCTAGGTTTCGTGAAATTGAAACCTAGGTTCTAAAAAAATGAAACCTAGGTTTCGTGAAATTGAAACCTAGGTTCTAAAAAAATGAAACCTAGGTTTCGTGAAATTAAAACCTAGGTTCTAAAAAAATGAAACCTAGGTTTCGTGAAATTAAAACCTAGGTTTCACAACTCACGAAACGGGCTTTCGTCAAAATGAAACGCCGTTCCATAACAACAAAAAAAACGACGAACAAAACTGTTCGCCGAAAATACAATTTATTATGCTTAGTAAAAGATTATTCAAAAGAAAGGATAGCCGATTTGATTATTTCTATCGCTTCACGCAACTCGGCTTCGGTAATCACCAACGGAGGAGCAAACCGAATGATATGCTTGTGTGTAGGTTTGGCAAGCAAACCCATATCACGCATTTTCAGGCAAACGTCCCACGCTTCCTTGCCATTGCGAGGACGAATCACCACTGCATTCAACAGCCCCTTGCCTCTAACAAGTTCAATCATATCACTGTTAATTTTAGATATTTCTTCACGGAAAATGTTGCCAAGATACGCTGCCTTTTCTGCCAACTTCTCTTCCTTTACAACTTCCAAAGCAGCAATTGCAACCTTTCCTGCAAGGCAGAAACCGCCAAAAGTAGAGCCATGTTCGCCCGGTCCTATAGTTAGCATCACCTCATCGTCAGCCAGAACCGCCGAAACAGGAATCACACCGCCCGAAAGAGCCTTGCCAAGTATAAGAATATCAGGACGAACGCCTTCATGGTCGCACGCAAGCAGTTTTCCGGTACGAGCAATGCCCGTCTGAACTTCGTCAGCAATGAAAAGAACATTATGTTTCTTGCAAATGTCATAGCATTTCTTCAAATAACCTTCGTCAGGTACGAAAACACCAGCCTCTCCCTGTATAGGCTCAAGCAGAAACGCCGCAACCTTATCGCCACACTTTGTAAGAACATCTTCCAACGCTTTACTGTCATTGTAAGGTATGCGAACAAAACCCGGAGTGAAAGGACCATACTCACCATAACTCTCAGGGTCATTACTCATTGAAACGATTGAAATAGTACGTCCGTGAAAGTTTCCGTCACAACAAACTATTATCGCTTCATTTTCCGCAATACCTTTTACTCTATAGCCCCAACGACGAGCCAGTTTCAACGCTGTTTCATCTGCTTCCGCACCTGTGTTCATCGGCAATACCTTATCGTATCCAAAATATTCTGTTACATATTTTTCATAAGGTCCAAGAGTGTCGTTATAAAATGCTCTTGAAGTAAGAGTTAGAGTTTGTGCCTGTTCGCAAAGAGCCTCTACGATTTTCGGATGGCAATGCCCTTGATTTACCGCTGAATATGCGGAAAGGAAATCAAAATAACGTTTCCCTTCTACGTCCCAAACATAAGCCCCTTTCCCTTTTGATAAAACTACCGGCAAAGGATGGTAATTGTGAGCCCCATAATGATGCTCCATTTCCATTAACTGTTCTGATTTTGTCATATTTAGATATATTTTTATTTTAATTTGAGGTTGCAAAGATAGCATAAATTTTTCAATTATACGCAAACTAACAAAAATATTGGCAAGACTGACGTCTCATCAATCCGTACAACAGATTAGTTTTCTTATATTTGCATAATAAAGAAACCAAATAATATATGAATATATCGGGTTTGGAAGTGCATAAAGATAGTATATTGTGTATGCTTTACGATGGAAAAACCATTTGAAAACCGTACTTTAATTTTTTTAAGTCTTGATTTCCGTTTCCTATAATCAATTTACAGCACGCTAGAATCAAATTACAGAAGTTTATAATCAAATTCTAGCGTTCTATAATTTGATTATAGATTTTTAGAATCAAGTTTCAGAAAAGCAGGGTTTGAAAAACGATTTTTATTTGCGGAAAATAGCCGTTGCTCTGTTGAAAATGCCGTTCAAATATGCGATTGCAAGCCCGTAATTGCTAACAGGAATGTGATTTTCCAAAGCAGGCAGGAGACGAGATTTGAGTTGGCGATGGGTAATCATACATCCGCCACACTGAATTATCATTGCGTAATCGGTTATTGGGCGTTCAATGCGAGATAAGCCTGCAACAGCCTCAAATTCAAGCCTTTTGCCCGTATATTTCCTTATCCATGCAGGCAGTTTTACGCGTCCAATATCTTCACACGTCGGTTGATGAGAACAGGATTCAAGCATAAGCACACGGTCACCATCTTTAAGTTTATCAATGTGCGGAGTACCAACGATATAATCATCAAAACACCCCTTCAAATGAGCCAGCACAATAGAGAAACTTGTCAGCGGTATATCATTAGGCACTATCCCGGATACAAATTCAAAAGCCTGAGAATCGGTTATGACTAACGCCGGCTTACTATAAACACTTGACAATGTATATCTTAATTCCGTTTCCTTCACAACAATGTTTATGGCATCATTATCAAGCACATCACGTATCAACTGCACTTGTGGCAAAATCATACGCCCTTCGGGAGCAGAGGAATCAATAGGAGTAACCAGTATTACAATATTTTGCGGCTTTATTATACCTTCTAAAATCCCTTTTTTTTGATATGACGTTGGTGGAATGGTTTCACGTATTTTTTGAGTTAGATTTGCAATGTCTTCTCTGTTCGTTACGGAGACGGAAAGTACCGAATGAGAATACGTTTTCTTTATTTCCATTTCCAATTTTGCAGAAAGAGGGGTACAATCCGCTTTATTGCTCACCACGATGTAAGGTATGGCGTACCGCAAACACTGCTTTATAATATCTTCTTCCGGTTTATCAAACTCATTTTCAGCAATTACCAACACTGCAAGGTCAATCTGTGCAAATGTTTCCATTGCTCGCTGCACTCTTTGCTCACCCAACAACGATGTATCATCAATACCAGCCGTGTCAATCAGAACTGCCGCTCCTATTCCTTTGATTTCCATTGTTTTCTTCACGCTATCGGTTGTCGTTCCTGCAATATCGCTCACTATGGCAACATTCTGTCCCGACAAAGCATTGATTAGCGAACTTTTACCGACATTACAACGCCCGAAAACACCTATATGCGGTTTTATTTCTCTACCCTTGTCCATTGTATTCAAATTTGTGGCAAAAGTAATCTTTTTTTGGAAATTTATTGCTTTATGTCCATACTTCTAAACGCCACTTCACATTCCCGCAATGCAATTACAGAAATCCAAAATGGCGTTTTGGAAAATTTTATAAAGTTATGCTTGCCCTATTGGGTTAATTTGTTCATACTGAACGCCCTGTTCCATATCCTTAATTGCTCCATGCTGCATCTCATACTTGTCAAGATTATCTTTCAAAGCATATAACAAACGCTTGGCATGCTGAGGGTTAAGAATAACTCTTGATTTCACCTGAGCCTTAGGCATTGCGGGCATCACCTGTACAAAGTCTATTATAACTTCTGTTGGAGAATGAGTTACTATTTGCAGATTACTATATATTCCAGAGGCAATCTCGGCACTCAATTCTATATCTAACTGCTTATTATTATTGTTATTAGTAGCCATAATTATTATTTTGCTGTTTTATTGTTTTTCGCTCCTGAAATCTTTGAGGCAGTCAATTCCACCAATTCGTTCTTGTTTGCCACAAAGGTATCTCTGTATTCTCTCAAACCAGTTCCGGCAGGAATCAAATGACCGACAAGTACATTTTCTTTCATACCTTGCAGATAATCAACCTTCGCATTGATTGTTGCATCGGTCAATACTTTGGTTGTTTCTTGGAAGGAAGCGGCTGAAAGGAAGGATTTGGTTTGAAGTGAAGCCTTTGTGATACCCTGTAATATCTGTTTTGCAGTTGCAGGTCTTGCCTCACGAGCCTGTATCAGAACTTTGTCATGGCGTTTCAGTATAGAGTTTTCATCTCTTAACTTTCTTGCTGAAATTATTTGACCGTTTGAACAGTTTTCACTTTCGCCTTTGTCTTCTATAACCTTCATTCCAAAAATTTTATCGTTTTCTTCCTGAAAATCTAACTTATTAACAACTTCGCTTTCAAGGAATCTGGTATCACCAGGGTCTTCTATCTCAACCTTACGCATCATTTGACGAACTATAACTTCAAAATGCTTATCGTTAATTTTTACACCCTGTAATCTATATACTTCCTGTACTTCATTAACAATGTATTCCTGAACCTTCATAGGTCCTTTTATAGCAAGGATGTCGGCAGGTGTAATAACGCCTTCGGACAATGGTGTTCCTGCTTTAACGTAGTCATTTTCTTGAGCAAGAATTTGTTTGGTTGGAGAAATGAGGTATGAACGTGTTTCGCCCGTCTTACTTGTTATAACTATCTCTCTGTTACCACGTTTGAGTTTCTTATTGATAGAAACAACACCATCTATTTCAGCAACAATAGCAGGATCAGACGGATTACGTGCTTCAAACAATTCGGTTACTCGAGGCAAACCTCCGGTTATATCACCCGCTTTACCAAACGAACGAGGTATCTTCACAAGACTACTACCCGCTTTGAGGGACTGCCCATTTTCAACCATAAGATGCGCCCCCACAGGAATGTCATAGGTTTTCAATATTTCACCCTTTGAATCCAATATACTAATAGAAGGATTTTTGGTTTTTTGACGTGATTCTATTATAACCTTATCTGCCAATCCTGTCTGGTCATCAGTTTCCGTTTTGTAAGTAACTCCTTCCAAAATAGACTCAAATGATACCTTACCACCAACTTCTGATATTATAACCGCATTGTAAGGATCCCATTCAGCAATAGCATCTCCCTTTTTTACATAAGAATTATTTGCAAAGTAAAGTTTAGATCCATAAGGTATATTGTCCGAAACAAGAATAGAGTTTGTCTCCGTATCCATTATTCGCATTTCGGCAGAACGTCCTATCACTATATTTATATTTTCGCCTTCTTCGGTCTTATACTTCACATCTCTTAACTCATCTATTTGCAAAAGACCATCGTATTTTGCTATAATTTTTGAACTTGTTCCTATATTACCACCTGCAACACCACCAACGTGGAATGTACGCAATGTAAGCTGTGTTCCCGGCTCACCAATAGACTGAGCAGCAATCACACCAACCGATTCGCCTTTTTGTACCATCTTAGCCGTAGCAAGATTACGTCCATAGCACTTTGCACAAACACCCTGTTTTGCTTCACAAGTAAGCACCGAACGTATTTCTACTTCTTCAACTGGAGACTCTTCTATCGTTTTGCATATTTCTTCATTCAATTCATCTCCTGCTTTTGCCAAAACTTCCCCCGTTTGAGGATGAATAATATCATGCAGCGTAACTCTACCCAATATTCTGTCATATAATGTCTGTACTACTTCTTCATTCTTTTTTAATGCTGTAGTAGGAATACCTCTCAAAGTTCCACAATCTTCTTCTGTAATAATGACATCGTGAGCCACATCAACCAAACGCCTTGTTAAATATCCTGCATCGGCTGTTTTTAATGCAGTATCAGCAAGACCTTTTCTTGCTCCGTGAGTAGATATAAAGTATTCAAGGACAGACAAACCTTCTCTAAAATTGGATATAATAGGGTTTTCAATAATTTCTGCACCTGATGAACCAGATTTTTGAGGTTTAGCCATCAATCCACGCATACCTGCCAACTGACGAATCTGCTCTTTACTACCACGAGCACCCGAATCCAACATCATATAAACAGGATTAAAGCCCTGCCTATCTTCTGATATATGTGTTAATACCTCATCCGTCAATAAGCGATTAGTATCTGTCCAAATGTCTATTATCTGATTGTATCGTTCATTGTTAGTTATAAGACCCATTTGATAATTAGTCATAACCTCATCTACTCTTTCTTCTGCAGTCTTAATCAACTTTACTTTCTCCTCTGGCACAATAACATCACTCAGATTGAAGGATAAACCTCCCTTAAATGCCATACGATAACCCAAATTTTTTATATCATCAAGAAATTTGGCTGTTTTCGCCATACCGCAAACTTTAAGAATATCTCCAATAATATCTCTTAATATACTTTTCTTTAATTCTGCATTTATGAAACCATATCCTTCGGGAACAACCATATTAAACAAGACTCGTCCTACCGTAGTTTCTATTAGTTGTGATTTCATTTTACTCTTTGATTTGCTTTTTACCTTATCCGTATCTTTTAATTTAATCCATGCATGTAAATCTATAGCCTTTTCATTGTAAGCAATCTGTACTTCTTCATAAGAATAAAATGTTTTGCCTTCACCTTTTACTGCTTCTCTGTTATTGCTCTTGCGACCCTTTGTCATATAATACAAACCCAAAACCATATCCTGTGAAGGTACAGTAATAGGAGCACCATTGGCAGGATTAAGAATGTTATGAGAAGCAAGCATAAGCATTTGTGCCTCCAATACGGCAGCATTTCCAAGCGGTACATGAACAGCCATCTGGTCTCCATCAAAGTCCGCATTAAACGCAGTACAAACAAGCGGATGAAGACGTATTGCCTTACCTTCAACTAAACGAGGCTGAAAAGCCTGTATTCCTAATCGGTGAAGAGTTGGAGCACGATTCAAAAGAACAGGATGCCCTTTTATAACATTCTCCAAAATCTCCATAACAACAGCATCTTTTCTTTCAACTATCTTTTTAGCAGATTTAACTGTTTTAACAATGCCTCTTTCCAACATTTTACGAATGATAAATGGCTTAAACAATTCAGCAGCCATATCTTTAGGCAAGCCACATTCGTGCATTTGTAGATCAGGTCCTACAACAATAACCGAACGTCCTGAATAATCAACACGCTTACCCAATAAATTTTGACGGAATCGTCCCTGCTTTCCTTTCAAACTGTCGGACAAAGATTTTAATGCTCTATTTGATTCTGTCTTAACAGAAGATGTTTTACGAGAATTGTCAAATAAAGAATCCACAGCCTCCTGCAACATGCGTTTCTCATTACGCATAATTACATCCGGGGCTTTGATTTCAACAAGTCTTTTCAGACGATTATTTCTTATAATAACTCTGCGATACAGGTCATTCAAGTCGGAAGTAGCAAAACGCCCTCCATCCAATGGAACTAATGGTCGCAAATCCGGAGGAATAACAGGAATAACTTTAATAATCATCCACTCAGGTCGATTCTCAACTCTTGACTGAGATTCTCTAAAAGCCTCAACAATATTTAACCTCTTTAATGCATCTTGCTTGCGTTGTTGCGATGTTTCTGTATTTGCCTTGTGGCGTAATTCATAAGAAAGTTTATCCAAATCAAGTTTTCTCAACAAGTCATATATGGCTTCAGCGCCCATTTTAGCAATAAACTTATTTGGGTCATCATCATCAAGAATTTGGTTATCAGATGGCAAGTTTTCTATAATTGAAAAGTACTCTTCTTCACTTAAAAAATCTAATTGCTTTATTCCATCCTGTTCTTTAATTCCAGGATTTACAACAACATATTTTTCATAATAAATAATCTGATCTAATTTTTTGCTTTGCACTCCAAGCAATGCCCCAATTTTATTAGGTAGAGAGCGAAAAAACCATATATGTGCAACAGGTACAACAAGTTGTATATGTCCCATTCTTTCTCTGCGGACTTTCTTTTCTGTAACCTCAACACCACATCTATCACATATAATTCCCTTGTAGCGAATGCGTTTGTACTTACCACAATGACACTCCCAATCTCTTGTAGGACCAAATATACGTTCACAGAAAAGACCATCTCTTTCTGGCTTGTAAGTCCTGTAATTTATGGTTTCTGGCTTTAAGACCTCGCCTCTCGAACGATGCAAAACCGATTCGGGAGAAGCTAAACTGATAGTTATTGCATTAAAACTATTGTTTGTCAAATTTTCTTTATTTGTTGCCATATATTTTATTGACCTTATTTCATTATTTATTTATCAGTGCATACTGATACTTTATTTCATATTTTTTTGTTCAAAATTTATTTCCAGACCTAATCCTCTTAACTCATGAACAAGCACATTGAATGACTCTGGAATACCTGGTGTTGGCATATTATCACCTTTCACTATTGCTTCGTAAGCTCTTGCACGTCCCATAACATCATCTGATTTAACGGTAAGTATTTCCTGCAATACGTGAGAAGCACCAAATGCCTCCAAAGCCCAGACTTCCATTTCACCAAAACGCTGCCCACCAAACTGAGCTTTACCTCCAAGTGGTTGTTGTGTAATAAGCGAATACGGACCTATAGACCTTGCGTGCATTTTATCATCAATCATATGATGAAGTTTCAACATATAAACATATCCAACCGTTGCTGATTGGTCAAATTTATCACCAGTCTCTCCATCATAAAGATAACATTTACCATTGACAGGCAAACCAGCTTTTTTCATATACTCATTAACATCCTCCAACGATGCACCGTCAAAGATTGGGGTTTCAAATCGTATATTCAATTCATGACCAGCCCATCCCAAAACAGTTTCAAATATCTGTCCTAAATTCATACGTGAAGGCACACCAAGTGGATTCAAAACTATATCAACTGGTTTTCCACTCTCCAAAAACGGCATATCTTCCTCTCTAACAATTTTTGCAACAATACCTTTATTTCCATGTCGTCCTGCCATCTTGTCTCCAACTTTCAATTTACGTTTTTGAGCAAGGTATACTTTTGCCATTTGAACAATACCTGTAGGTAAATCATCGCCAACCGTTGCAGTAAAGTTCTTTCTCGCATAATTACCCTGAATTTCACTACAACGAATATTATAATTATGTAGCAGTTTTTTCACGTTAGCATTAACGGATCGGTCACTTGTCCAATGATTAGGATTGATATTTGTATAATCAATAGATGCTAATATATTCCGATTAAATTTTGATTTCTTTGGAATAACTTCTTCTTTATAATTAGTATAAACTCCAATAGAACTTTTACCTACAAGGATAATAAATAATTTATCAACAAGCCTATCTTTTAATACTGTCATTTCCTTATCGTATTCTCCTTTAAGTTTTAACAGAATATCCTTATCTTTTGCTCTTGTTTTTTTATCCTTCTGCAATTTTGTAAATAATTTTTTGCCAATAACAATACCACCTGATGATGGAGGAACTTTCAAAGAAGCATCTTTAACATCACCCGCCTTATCACCAAAAATAGCACGAAGAAGTTTTTCTTCTGGAGTTGGATCTGTTTCCCCCTTGGGAGTAATCTTTCCAACTAATATATCTCCTTCCTTGACTTCTGCACCAATACGAATTATACCATTTTCATCAAGATCTTTGGTTGCTTCAACACTTACATTTGGTATATCACGCGTAAGTTCTTCCAACCCCCTTTTCGTATCACGCACTTCTATTATAAATTCCTCAACATGTACAGAAGTAAATATATCTTCCTTAACAACTCGTTCTGAAATAACTATGGCATCTTCGTAATTATATCCTTTCCAAGGCATAAATGCAACTTGCAAATTGCGTCCCAAAGCAAGTACTCCATCTTTTGTGGCATAACCTTCACAAAGCACTTGCCCCTTTTTAACTCTGTCTCCTACATGAACAATAGGACGAAGATTAATAGAAGTACTTTGATTTGTCCGCTGAAATTTTGTTAATAGATACTCCTTTATATCCTCTTCAAAACTTGTTAGTTTGTTTTTTTCACTCATATCATAGTGAATAATTATTTTACGAGCATCCACATAATTAACTACACCATCTCCTTCCGCCTGCAACAACACCCTTGAATCAAATGCAACAGATGACTCAATACCGGTTCCTACAATAGGAATTTCAGGATTTAATAATGGTACAGCCTGACGCATCATATTTGATCCCATTAAGGCTCTGTTCGCATCATCATGTTCAAGAAATGGAATAAGTGAAGCAGCAATAGATGCAATTTGATTGGAAGCAACGTCCATCAAATCCACTTTATTCGGATAAACAATAGGAAAATCCGCCATTTGACGAGCCTTTACCTTTTCATCCGTTATATATCCTTCTGCATTATTATGAGTTGTAGCTTGTGCAATAATTTTATCCTCTTCCTCCTCTGCTGACAGATATACTGGTTCTTCATTCTTCAAAACTTTACTGTTTTCTACCTTATAATAAGGAGTTTCAATAAAGCCTAAATTATTTATTTTAGCAAACACGGAAAGAGAAGAGATTAAACCAATGTTTGGTCCTTCTGGAGTTTCTATTGTACATAAACGTCCATAATGAGTATAATGCACGTCTCTTACCTCAAAACCCGCTCTTTCTCTTGATAAGCCTCCGGGTCCCAATGCAGAAATTCTTCGTTTATGAGTTATTTCAGACAAAGGATTTGTCTGATCCATAAATTGTGATAACTGATTTGTACCAAAAAAAGAATTTATAACTGATGACAATGTCTTGGCATTAATTAAATCTATTGGAGTAAAGACCTCATTATCTCTTACATTCATCCTTTCGCGAATAGTCCTTGCCATACGTGCAAGTCCCAATCCAAATTGAGAATACAATTGTTCTCCTACCGTCCTTATTCTTCTATTGCTTAAGTGGTCAATATCATCTACTTCGGTTTTAGAGTTAATCAGTTCTATCAAATGTTTTATAATTGAAATAATGTCTTCTTTGGTCAATACTTTTATATCAAAACTTACATTCAATTCTAGTTTTTTATTTATACGATACCTACCAACATCACCCAAGTCATAGCGTTTATCCGAGAAAAACAACTTTTCAATTATACCTCTTGCAGTTTCTTCATCAGGAGGTTCCGCATTACGTAATTGCCTGTAAATATATTCTACAGCCTCCTTGGCATTATTGGCTGTATCTTTTTGTAATGTATTAAAAATTATAGAATAATCACTGGCAGAAGCATCACTATTATGAATCAATATAGTTTTTATTCCTGCATCAAGTATTTCATCTATGTGTTCTTCTACAAGTTCTACTTCTCTATCTATTATCACTTCTGTTCTATCTATAGAAACAACTTCACCTGTATCTTCATCTACAAAATCTTCTATCCACGAACGAACAACTCTTGCGGCAAGACGACGACCAACTACTCTTTTCAAACTAGCTTTATTAACCTTTACTTCTTCTGCAAGATTGAATATCTCTAAAATATCTTTATCCGTTTCATAACCTATTGCCCTTAACAATGTAGTTATTGGAAGTTTCTTTTTTCTGTCAATATAGGCATACATGATATTGTTAATATCGGTAGTAAATTCCATCCAAGAACCTTTGAAAGGAATAATTCTTGCAGAATACAATTGCATACCATTATTATGCAAACTCGTTCCAAAGAATACACCTGGCGAACGATGCAGTTGAGAAACAACAACTCGTTCGGCTCCATTTATAACAAATGTTCCTTGCGGTGTCATATAAGGAATCATTCCCAAATATACATCCTGCATTATTGTTTCAAATTCTTCGTGTTCTGGGTCGTTGCAATATAATTTTAATTTTGCTTTCAACGGAACACTAAACGTCAACCCTCTCTCAATACATTCATTTATGGAATAACGAGGAGGGTCTATGAAATAATCCACAAATTCAAGAACAAAATTACCGCGAGCATCGGTAATTGGAAAATTTTCGGAAAATACCTTAAATAATCCTTCATCTTTTCTGTTTTCTGGATTTGTTTCTAACTGAAAGAAATCTCTAAAAGATTTCAACTGAATATCCAAAAAATCAGGATATTCAAATGGTTTTACTGTCGCAAAACTTACTACGGTTGGTTTTTTTTGTGCCAAGGTAACTATAATTATTAAATTTAAACCAATATAGAATAAAATATAAACAAGGAACAGGTACTCTAAAACAAGAATACCTCATTCCTTATTCATTGAAGTGTAAAGATTTACTTGATTTCAACCTTTGCACCTGCTTCCTCTAACGCCTTCTTCAAAGATTCAGCTTCATCTTTCGAAATACCTTCTTTCAAAGGTTTTGGTGCTGCATCAACAAGTTCTTTTGCTTCCTTTAATCCAAGACTGCAAAGATCCTTCACCAACTTAACAACGTTAAGTTTAGAAGCACCAGCCTCTGCCAAAATTACATCAAAAGATGTCTTTTCGTCTTCAACAGCTACTCCTGTTGCTGCAGGACCTGCTGCCACTGCTACTGCTGCTGCCGCTGGTTCAATACCATATTCTTCTTTTAAGATGTCTGCTAACTCTTTTACCTCTTTTACAGTTAGATTGACTAATTGTTCTGCAAACGCTTTTAAATCTGCCATTTTATTAAATATTAAATGTTTTACAATAAATTACTTTTACTTTTTACTCTGATTTCTCAGATAATGTTTTAACCACGCCTGATAACGTATTCGCACCTGATTGCAATGCACTTACAATATTCTTTGCAGGAGACAATAATGCAGCAATAATGTCTGCAACGAGCTCATTCTTAGATTTAATTGTAAGTAAATCTTGCAAGCAAGCATCACCCAAATAAAATGATTCTTCTACATAAGCCGCCTTTAATAAAGGCTTTTCACTTGATGCTCTGAAATCTTTTATGAGTTTTGCCGGTGCATTATTTACATTAGAAAGCATGAGAGAAGTTGTTCCCTTACAAGCAGAGAATAACTCAGAATAGTCAATATTGGATTTCTCCATTGCCTTAATCAACAGTTTATTCTTTACCACCAAAAGTTTAACTTCTCTTCTAAAGCATAATCTTCTAAGTTTTGCCGTATCAACGGAATTTAATCCTTCTATATCAACAAGATATACATAAGGATACTTAGCAATTTCTGCTCCAATAGACTCTATTAACTGACCTTTATCTTCTTTTCTCATATCTGTTAGTTTTTGAAGATTATTTGGTTATAGATTTTGAATCAACTTTCACTCCAGGACTCATAGTTGAAGAGAGTGTAATACTCTTAACATAAGTTCCCTTTGCTGCCGCTGGTTTCAATTTGATAATTGCATTAAGAACTTCCAAAGTATTTTCATATATCTTTTGCGGTTCAAATGATATACGAGCAACACTTGTATGGATAATTCCAAATTTATCAACCTTAAAATCTATTTTACCGGCTTTGACTTCTTGTACGGCTTTACCAATTTCCATCGTAACTGTACCAGTTTTGGGATTAGGCATTAAGCCACGAGGACCTAATATTTTTCCTAATGCTCCAATTTTTGGCATTACGCTTGGCATAGTGATAATAACATCGACATCCGTCCAACCGCCTTTTATTTTGTCAACGAATTCGTCCAATCCAACATAATCGGCTCCGGCTGCTTTGGCTTCATCCTCTTTGTCTGGTGTACAAAGCACAAGAACTCTTTTTACTTTTCCTGTTCCATGAGGCAAAGTAACAATACCTCTCACCATTTGATTTGCCTTGCGAGGATCAACGCCCAAACGGACATCTACATCAACAGAGGCATCAAATTTTGTGAACGTAATATCCTTCACCACTTTTACAGCATCTTCCAAAGAGAAAATCTTTGTTGTATCAAACTTTGCCAATGCTTCTTTTTGTTTCTTCGATATTTTTGCCATTTGTTAATTTAACTTAAATAATAACTTTGTTAAAGACCTATTCTTTAACTGTAATCCCCATACTTCTTGCCGTACCCTTTACAATATTTACAGCAGCATCCACCGTGAAGCAATTTAAATCTACCATTTTTGCTTCAGCAATAGTTGTTATCTGTTCCATTGTTAAAGATGCAACTTTATTTCTGTTTGGTTCTGAAGAACCACTCTTTAATTTAGCCACTTCTTTTAATTGTACAGCAACAGGCGAGGTTTTAATTACAAAATCAAAAGATTTGTCAGTATAAACAGTTATTATGGCAGGAACAATTTTACCAGCTTGGTCTTGTGTTCTTGCGTTAAACTGCTTACAAAACTCCATTATATTAACACCTTTAGCACCCAATGCAGGTCCTACCGGTGGTGATGGGTTTGCTGCCCCTCCTTTAATTTGCAATTTGATTAATCCTGCAACTTCTTTAGCCATTTTACTATGTGCATTTATTGATTAAAAATTAATAACCTGATATTTCAACTATTTTTCTACTTGCACAAAAGATAATTCAACAGGTGCTTTACGACCAAAAATCTTAACCATCACCTTTAATTTTCTCTTCTCCGCATTAATCTCTTCAATAACTCCAGAAAAATTATTAAATGGACCATCAACTACTTTAACGGTTTCGCCCACGATAAACGGATTATCCATCTCCTCATCGGCATTAAGCATATCATCCATCTTTCCCAAAATTCTTTTAACTTCACTATCCTGTAAAGGTAATGGAGTCCCATCTTTTTCAGAAAGAAAACCAATAACATTCGTAACGTTTTTGATTGTATGAATTATTTCTCCTTCCAATGCGGCTTCTATAAGAATATAACCAGGAAAAAGTGTTTTATTCTTACTTACACGCTTACCATTGCGAACAGAATAAACCCTTTCAGTAGGAATGAGAACCTGCGACACAACATCATTCAAATTCAATACAGAAATTTCTTTTTCTATATACTCTTTTGCTTTTTGTTCCTTGCCGGCAATTGCTCTTAATACATACCATCTTTTTATTTGTTCACTCATATCTGTAAATTAGTTGAATAATCAAAACATCAAATAAAAACTATAATTTATTGACAAATCTCTATGGCAAAAGCCAATGGGAAGCAAGACTCGCCAACAATTATTGTTATCCTAACATATTATATAAATATCCCAACAGCCCTTTCCAGAACATAGTCGGATGAACTCCACAAACAATATCCATTACGAATATTATCAATGCTATAATCAGCGAAGCAACAAATACCACTACCGTACTATTAAGTAACTCTGCTGTTGTTGGCCATGAAACTTTATGAACAAGTTCCTCATAACTATCCTTTACGTAATCAACTATTTTCGACATTTCTTTTATGTTTATTTATTTAGCAGGGGCGGAGAGATTCGAACTCCCATCAACGGTTTTGGAGACCGCGATTCTGCCATTGAACTACGCCCCTAAAAAGAACTTCAATATCATTTGATTTTGGTTCTTTTTAGTTAGCAATTATTAATCTAATATCTTTGTTACCTGTCCTGCTCCAACAGTTCTGCCTCCTTCACGGATTGCAAAACGAAGGTTTTCATTCAAAGCAATTTCGTTAATCAAATCAACAGTAATTGTTAAGTTATCTCCCGGCATAACCATTTCAATTCCTTCTGGAAGAGAAATCTCACCTGTAACGTCTGTTGTACGGAAATAGAATTGAGGACGATATTTGTTATGGAACGGTGTATGACGACCACCTTCTTCTTTAGTCAGAATATAAACCTCTGCCTGGAATTTTTTGTGAGGAGTAATCGAACCAGGTTTTGCGATAACCATACCACGACGAATTTGATCTTTGTCAATACCACGAAGCAATAAACCTACGTTATCACCTGCTTCTCCTTCGTCCAAAATCTTACGAAACATTTCAACACCAGTAACGGTTGATTTCAACTTTTCCGCACCCATACCAATAATATCAACAGGGTCCCCAGTATGAATAATGCCCGTCTCAATACGTCCTGTAGCAACGGTTCCACGACCTGTAATAGAGAACACGTCTTCTATAGGCATCAAGAACGCTTTGTCCTTATCTCTTTGAGGTAATGGAATCCATTCATCAACTGCGTTCATCAATTCCATAATCTTTTCAACCCATGCAGGTTCGTTGTTTAATCCGCCAAGAGCAGAACCACGAATAACAGGAGTATTGTCTCCATCATATTCATAGAATGACAACAAATCTCTAATTTCCATCTCAACGAGGTCTAACAACTCAGGGTCATCAACCAAGTCAACCTTGTTCATAAACACAACCAAACGAGGTACACCCACCTGACGAGCTAACAAGATATGCTCACGAGTTTGAGGCATAGGACCATCGGTTGCAGCCACAACGATAATAGCACCGTCCATCTGTGCAGCACCTGTAACCATGTTCTTTACATAGTCGGCGTGACCCGGACAATCCACATGTGCATAGTGTCGAGCTTGTGTTTGATACTCAACGTGCGCCGTGTTAATTGTAATACCTCTTTCCTTCTCTTCAGGAGCAGAGTCGATTGAATCGAAAGTTTTAATTTCAGATAAACCTTGAGCTGCCAATACTGTAGTGATTGCAGCCGTTAAGGTTGTCTTACCGTGATCTACGTGCCCGATTGTACCTATATTTACGTGAGGTTTCGAGCGATCAAATTTTTCTTTTGCCATAATTTATTGACTTATTTAATTATTAAAAGTTTATATTTCGTTTTTTTATTCTTTTAAGGTTAGAGCCATTGACGAGACTTGAACTCGTGACCCCTTCCTTACCAAGGAAGTACTCTACCACTGAGCTACAACGGCTTAAACTTCCAAATTTCACACCATAAGGAACGAACCATATAAGTACAATTCGCCCTTTGTTTTGAAACATTGAGCGGAAGACGGGGCTCGAACCCGCCACCTATAGCTTGGAAGGCTATCGCTCTACCGAATGAGCTACTTCCGCTTGTGCTTTTGTGGGAGAGGGTGGACTCGAACCACCGAACTCCTGAGAGGACAGATTTACAGTCTGTTGCAATTGCCACTATGCGACTCTCCCTCACACTATATCTTTGAGCCGATGGAGGGATTCGAACCCCCGACCAGCTGATTACAAATCAGCTGCTCTGGCCAGCTGAGCTACATCGGCTTGGCTCAAAATGAGTTTGCAAAAGTACAACTTTTTTCTTAACTACCAAAATTTTTTCTGTTTAATTTACGTTTTTTTTATTTTTTAATATGATAATCTTAAATAAATCAATCAATTATAATTTTTATTTTTTTATTTTTTCCATGCAATAAATCAAAATAAAATAAAGATATTTGCCAATACAGCATTGAATTTTACTAATTTTATCTTATCGGAGTATAAAATAGAATTTAAACATATTAAAATAATTTTTGTATTTTTGCAATCTTAATTTTTTTAATTTTTGTATTATGGCTTCAATAATGATGTCTTTTATGATTTTTCTATTTTTAGGCTTGTTTGTCTGGTTAATAATTTCAATCATAAAGAGACTTAACCGAAAGTAATTGATAGGGAGATTTAGTTCTCCCTTTTTTTTCTTTTCATCATAAAAAGTAACGAATAAAATTTTATTACCGCTACCTCACAATGATGAAAGAACCAGAGCGATTAGCGAGAAGCCGAAGGCGTTTTTATTATAGGGCTACTTCACCCGTAGCAAAGTTATTTTGTCATGAACAATCAATGTAAAAAAATGACCTCTTTTTGCTCTGCTTCAATAACTTGTCCATTCATTTGTTCCAAACACAAAGCCCCATAATGATTAACACCTATTATCTTCGCTCTAATGCGTTTTGATTTATAAATATAATCTCTTAACTCATTCATATACAATAAACAATCAAGATATTCCTCATTCATATCAGGGTTAATGCGAAAAGATTCATACCGAAAAGCAATACAGTTCAGTAATTCCCTCAATAACACGTTCAAATCCTGCGTTTTACCTGTTTCCAAAGCAAGAGATGTCGGATTTGGAACGTGCTTAAATCGGGTTTGATTGACGTTTAAGCCGATGCCACAAAATGCTTTGGAAAATTCTTCTCCAATTATATTGTTTTGAATCAAAATTCCACATATTTTATTGCCTTTTATATAAATATCATTTGACCATTTTATTTTTATAAATTCCTCATTTACATATTTTTTTAGAAAATCCACCACTGATAAAGAAAGTATTTGTGTGAGTGAAAACTGCTCCGAAGGTTTGATAAACAGAGGACGTAAGAGCAAAGAGAATGTTAAATTTTTGTAATCTTCACTTTCCCAGATGTTGGCAGCCTGTCCTTTACCTTTGGTTTGAGATTGGGCAACGAAAACACTGCCTTCATTCATTTCCTGTATCTTATCAGCCTGTATTAACGATGTTTGCGTAGATGCAAGGCTCATAAAATTTTGTATATTGTACTGCATAAAATTTGTTTAAGACTGCAAAAGTACTGCTATTTTTCATTTTAAGGTATCAAAATGCGAAAAAATTATATTATGTGCCTGTTTCAATTTGCCAAAATTTAGTAATGAATCATTTAGAGTAGTATTTCACTTTGGGTAATACATTATAAATGACTTATTTTTCAATATGAATACAATGAAATCAACTTATAATTGTCTCAAACTTGCTTGGGTTCATCCAAAATCAAATAATATTGATCGTTTCCTGCGGGGAAACTGCAATTATCATGGCAGGAAACCATCGTTTTCCCCGCAGGAAAACATCATTATCCTGCGGAGAAACGCTCAATGTTCTTTGATTATGGAGGAATAAAACTTGATTTTGAATAAATAAAACTTCACTTTGTGGAAACTTTTTCTTACTTTTGCACTCTTGAAAAATACCGTCTTAATATGAAACAAACATATATTTTTATTGTTGCAATGATTGCATTTTCTTATGTTTACGCTCAAAATTTTGATAGCGTAATAATGGCTCAGGAAAAGAAACAATTAGATTGTTTGATGTCGCTTCAGGTTGTTCTTTGTTGTTTGAAACGTTTTATATCTCCGCTCAAACCGACTCTGCTCAAAATCTAATTGCCTATTGGGAAGACAAATGCGGACTTAGAGAACCTGTATTCAGGGCAAAACTAATGTTGGCTATGCGAAACGGCACTTATAATGATACAATACTGCCTTACAATATATTGGATTTTTTAACCAATTATGCGTATCGTATGGATGCAATCCGCCATAACAATTATAAAAGTTACGATACTTAATGGTTTTGTCCCTCTAAATCGCCAATACGATAAATTTACACAACAGGAGTTTGATTTGTTGAAGTTCAGGTACAATTCCGAATCCATAGAATATCTGTTGTGTGATTTCTATTCAGGCAATACGGATTCCATTCTTTCAAAAATACAGGATAAAAAGTACGACAGCACCACCATATCAAAGGAATACTACTCCATAATCAATGAAATAATGAAACCAAGTGATTGTCACGCATCATTCATCGTTGGTACTTGGATACCAACAGGAAGTATGACAAAATTAGGGGTACATCCCGCATTCGGTTTTCAAATAGGTGCGAAAAGCAAAAAATGGAGTTATGATGTTGCATTTATATTTAGCGGAAGCGTTTCCTCAAATCTGACCTATCCTTACAGAAGGTCATCTCACAGTTCTTGGGAAGTAAGTGACCATTTTGTGAATCTGTATCTTGCTTTTGAAACAGGAAGAGACATTGTTAAGGAAAAACACCATGAATTACAGGTTATTGGCGGAGCAGGTTTTGATGGATTTAATGGGATACGAACGAATGAAGATGAGAAATCTGCTATGGGAATCACTTATGACTTAAATCTGGGGCTTGCTTACAGATATTACTTTACTCGAAGTTTTTATATGGGTCTGCGAGGCAAGTTGCATATAGTTGATTATAAATTAAGTGGAAATCTAAATATGACATCGCCTTATTTCAGTTTGCAGATGAGTATCGGTGGCTTTGAAATGAGTGTTAAAAATCGTTATCTCAAAGGCTTACAATATAAAAATGACCGATAGCATTTAGTTATTGCAGATTTTTTGCTATGTCGGCGGCTATTGTTTTGAACTCTTCGTTTGTCAGTTCTTTTTTAGGACGTTTGAAATCCAAGTCTCCAACCTCCCTTAATGGCACAAGATGAATGTGAGCGTGCGGTACTTCCAAGCCAATGACCGCAACGCCAATTTTTTCACAGGGTATAGTCTTCTTAATAGCCTTTGCGATGCGTTTAGAGAAGAGTTGCAACTCCGTAAATAATCTATCATCAAGGTCAAATATGTAATCCACTTCCTGTTTTGGCACTACAAGCGTATGCCCCTTTTCAAGCGGAGATATATCAAGGAATGCGTAGCAATAATCGTTCTCTGCCACTTTGTATGATGGGATTTCTCCATTGATAATTTTTGTAAAAACAGTTGCCATTTAACGTGATATTTTAATAATTTTTAATTTCATAACGCCCACAGGGGCTTCAATTTCGGCAATATCCCCTACCCTTTTTCCCAATAAGCCTTTGGCAATCGGTGATGTAACGGATATTTTACCTGTTTTGAGGTTTGCCTCGCTTTCCGGCACAATTTCATAGGTCATTTTCTTATTCATAGCCATATTTTCAAACTCCACCTTTGAGAGAAGCAGGACTTTTGATGTATCCAACTTGCTTTCATCCAATAATCTTGCATTAGCAATCAAGCCTTGCAGGTTTGCAATACGTGCTTCCAATAATCCCTGAGCCTCTTTTGCAGCATCGTATTCGGCGTTTTCCGACAAATCTCCCTTATCTCTTGCTTCCGCAATAGCCGCCGATATTGCCGGACGCTCAACAGTAGTTAATTGTTTTAGTTCTTCTTTTAATTTCTGTAATCCTTCTTCGGAATAATATTTTATTTCTGTCATAAATTTCTATTAAAGTTCATAAAAATGAACCGAAGACTTAATGAAAAGCCTTCGATTCTTTATTATTTTTTGTTTATTATTAAATCTTACAATGCAAAGGTAAGCCCTACAGAATGGATACCACCAAAAATTCTGGTATTACGGAAACCATAATCCACCGTAACGTAACGTTCTTTTTTGCTGGTTTTACTCTTAATAGGCACACAAGCGGAAACACCTGCAGAAAATCCCGAAACCATGTTAGTTGTTCCGTCATCTCCTACACCAACTCCATCAGGAAAAATTTCTTCCATTCCTTTTTCTTCATAGGTATATGCTGCACGTACCATCAAGTAATTCTTAAAACCATACTCTATTCCTAAAGTATATTGGTCTTTTGAGAATGCCATTGACGCAAAGTTTCCTGCAAAAGTGACTCTGTGAGTTTGTTCTGCTAAAAGTAAATCATAAGATGCTCCAATGTTCAAACTTGAAGGTAATTCAAATGAAGCAGAGCGCTGTTCAACAGTCTGTGAGTGATTTGAGCCTGTTGTTGTTCCCTGTATGGAAAGTCCGTCTCCTCCATAACTCATCGGTGGTCCCCAATTCTTTAAGGCGATACCGAATTTGTATTCGTAATTTTGCCCCGTTGCGTATTGAACACCCGCATCAATAGCCACACCCGTAGTAGTAACATTACTTGTTCCTCCTGTAATCAATTTTACCGATGCTCCTACGTAAATAGAACTGGAAAAACCTTTTGCATAAGAAACTGCAATAGTTGTAGTGCTTGCCGAATAAGTACCTACCATATTCGCTTCCGGACTGTTTTCCGTTGTAATTGGTATTGTACCATAATTCATTGAAGTAAGCGTCAAACTCAACACTCCATAGTTACCAAGACTTTGTGCCAGACCTGCTGCAACATTATTAACAGAATTACTATAAAGTGAAGAATAAGAAAAATAACCTTCTGTTCCTTCATTTCTACCAAGTCCTGCAACATTTGAGAACAAAGCATCTATACCTTTACCACAAGACGTATTAACATTACCCCAACCTGCACTGCGAACCCAAGGGTTAAGAAGTAGTTCCGGCGCACCTGCCGTTCCTCTTCTGTCATCATTTCCTGCATTTGCCATATCAGGCACTATCATAAGTCCTAACACGGTCAAAATAATTATTCTATATATATTTTTCATACTTCTCTATTTATTAAAAGTTATATACTCCATTTGTTTATTTATTAGTTATTAGGAAATGAATTTAAATCCACAGGGCGTAATGCACCAAACCATTTTATCAATCTCTCTCCTATACCATCTGCTTTAACATGTATCAGATACATACCACCGGATATAGGCAAACCTTTATGATTTTTCAAATCCCATTCAACATAAGGCAAAATGCCGTTGGTTGTCATTGACGAAGGTCCTCTAAGTTTTCTAACAACTGTTCCATCAACAGTATATATTGTAATATACGCATTAACAGGGACATTTGTTATCTTAACAAGATTTTGTATCTGGTCTAATTCATAAGTAGATGCTGCAAAGTAAGGATTTGGTACAACGGTTATCAAATCCAATGCGGATTCCGAAGTAGGTTGATGACCTGCAATAGTCGCAATGTCTGATGTTATTGAAAACATATACATTGGTCTGTTGTCATTTTGAGCAGGCGTTGCCATATCGTTACTACTTGTCCAATTTTTAATATATGGCTTGCGAACTCTTAATGATACGGTAGCATCACAAGGTATATTGGATTGAGAACTTTCTGCTGCCGATACTGTAGGACCTGCTTTGAAAGCGGTAGCCATTGGACAGCCAACCCACATAACAGAACCAAACAACTGATGACCTGCACAATAACCTGTTTCTTTTACAGTATTGGTTGAAGAAGGTGTCAAACCGGATAATTGACTTAACAAACCATAAGCCCACTGTCCTTCATCATAACGAGGAGGGGTAACCGTCATACTTCTCGTAAAGTCATACATCCAAGTACCATTCTGGTATCCATACAACGAATAAGGAGTTGTTCCCAACACATAAATGTAGTGCATACCACAGAATACATTTCCTTCCGTATTTGCAACCGTAGATGTTGGATTCCATTGCATATCTCTTCCATTATGTTGTCCGTACATGGAATTTTCTCCAAAGATAATATTTAAGCGTTCTCCTGTTTCCAAATTAACAGCATAACCAGGGAACCACCCCATGCCATTACCAGTACCGTCAGGAAGTCCATCCTTACCAACAGAAGCATGTCTTCTCAACTGGAATTTCCTTGCATTACCTTCCGTAAGTTCGTAATTATTTCCCATCTCTATCACAGGACATCTTGTCCATTTGGATTTATCATTGGTGAATACTATATCAACGGAAGCCAAATTATTCAAATCGTTGGATATTAAACTTGGATTTTCTGTTATGTAGTGTTTGTATCTCATTGCTGTCGTATCCGCTATATCTGTCATCCAATATTCTGTAAATGCAGGATGCAATTCCATAAACGAAGCCATTCTATATGGAGCCCAACCGTCAGGAAGTCTTTCGGAAACAGACTGATTATCTATTGCCATATGTGTAGGTTGAGTTTCGGCTCCTGTTAAATAATCATAATCCTGTCCTATATAACTTGCATTATTCATTCCCCCGTTTGACTGATCATCTTCTCCTGTTGGGTCTTTACTGCCGGCACGAACCCAATTCAATATCTCTATTCCATCATCGTCCTGTATACCAGACAACCATGCTTTAGTTCTATCTGCAAAAGTTACATTTGAAGCATCATATAACAAAGACCCCGATAAAAATTCTCCCCCTCTCATTCTTTTTGGTGCAGCACTTGTTGCCTTTAACAAATCTTGAGCAACAGGAGCAGGATTGGTCATACTGATTGAAATTCCTAATTCAGGTATTATTTGCTCATTTACATCAGACAAAGGTCTGTCTGACATAATATAAGGCTTACCTTCTATAAATGACCCATCTTCTTTCATTATAACCCAGTAACAAGTATCTGCTTTTATATTACCTGTTATGTCTATTTCCGGCGTCCAGTCTTTTGGAACTACTTTTAGAATAAAATTACCAGCCTTTACATTAAGAGGATCTACAATCTTGATATTTACAGGTCCATAGTTTTTCTCATATCCAAGCACAGGAAGGAAATTTGTTACAGGTTCTTCTCCTTTTTTGCCCATCAAAGCATCCAAAGTAGTTTGCTGGAATTTCAATCCTGTTGCAACTCCTCCATTCCCATTACCTTCTATTCTAAATATCTCAGGCATTATACCATAAGAAGACTGAACAAGATTGCCTGATGCTTCCGTTTTATGAGGAATACCCATAACTGGTTCAATAGGATCTCCTGTTCCAAGTTTTCTACCCAACAAATACGGTTCTTTTTGACCGTCTATTGCAGAGGCATCTTCAGGATTAAACACCTTATATTGATTGTAAGCATAAGCAACCGCAATATAGTAGTACTTTTTATTATTTACTATTTTCTTGTCATTAGTCAAAGCAAATTTATCTTCTGTAATTCTAAATGTATGCTGAATGCCAACATTAGCAGCATTATCCACCATAACTTGAGGTTTAAGAGTACCTATAGAATTGTCAAAAGTAAAATTAACAAGTTTTGTTATATTATTTTGAATATCACATTGTGCTACTATCTGTGCTTTACTTGCATCATAAATTTCATCTACTTTAACATTTGCATCTTTTACCTGATAGATTTGATACCCTTCAAAATGATAATTTCTATCGTATTCTCTTATACTATCTCTATAAGTAATAGATTCTACTGTATCCGTATGTCCAGTAACCGGATTAGTAACCAAAAGTAGAGTAGTATCAACAGGAATTTGAGAAAATACATAATCTCTCGGAATCTTTATATCTAATTTATCATAAGACTCATTAACATTGTTACCCATTTCATTTGTTAGATAAAGTATCAATTCTCTATCCAATTCCTGAATTGTAAGACTTGGAGCATCAGGACCAGTTAAAATATCAAAACAATTATCAAACAATGCCTGACATTTATCATCCACAACTCTCAATAATTCCACAGAAGCCATTGCTCCTCCCGTTTGGGCTTGTGCCCAAGGAATACCAACAGTAATGTAGTTTATTGCACCCGGTTTCAGAGTAAATGGACCTGCTGACTGCATAAAACGTCTGTCGGCAGGAGTATTTGCACCGCCTGTACCTGGAGTTTCTTCTGTCCAATAAACACCTGCCGGAAATCCATAATTATATGGGTCTTTACCTTGAGTTCCCCAATTCCATATATCTGAATTACCCGGAAACATAAAATCACATTCAAGTTGAGTAGGGTTAGTTGTAGCACCATTGCCACCAAACTTCATTCTTGCTCCTGTTCTCCAAACACCTCTCAAATAATTATAATAGTCAGATGCTTTATTCGGTTCTCCATATATATTATCATTGCTATTAACATAATACACAAAACGTCTCATACCAAAACGTTCGTCATCAATGATACCATTACCAAAATTCACTCCATTGATAGCACAAGCATTGACAGCAGTATGAGCAGAATCCAATCCAACCGGATACCAAGCCGTATCATATCTATCCGCATCGTCTGTCAATAAAATTTGATTTACTGCTCTGCTGGGAATAATAGGTCCTGTTGCAGAATCTCTTCTGTAATGATTTAATTCCGCACTCCTGCCTTCTCTATGAAACCAGTTTGTATCAACTTTTGGATTATCCTGTCCATCTGGATCCATATAAGGTCCCTGGAAAAAGTCTATACCAACAGCTGGAGGATTGCCATTATATTGTCCTGTTCCCGGACCATCTATGGCTTTACCATTATAACAATATCCCAATCCTCTCCTTACATCACAACCTACAAAGTCATCCTGAGCATATCCCAAATCAGGGTCAACCCACTGACTGAAATATGTATCTTGTAAAGTAAAAGTGGAACGATTTATGATTTCATAAGAATAGAAAGTCATATTGTTAATTTCATTATTCATTGTGAAAGCAAAAGCCTGCGCCCTTATTTCCATTCCAATAGGATTTTCAGAACCGGACTCAGTATGAGCATTTCCTTTATCATTAAATATCCACCAAAGAGTTTCATCTCCTTTTAATACCTGATCAACCATCAATCCACCCACGGCAGGCATCAATCCACCTGTACCGTATCGAGAATCCGATTCCATCGTTGGGTCCGGCACGTAAGCAACTCCTGCCGGCAATTTTGCTTTTTTTGTAGCAGGACAAAGTTCATTATCAAAATCATAATATGGATAGTCTCCATCATTATAACTATAAACGCCATCGTGATTAACATCATAGAAAGGAGCTAAAAATCTACTTTGTTTTTTACTTTGATCTCCATGAGCAGGCCAGTTTCTAATGGCTTCCGTTAAGGTTTCAGGGTCATAACTTCCCGGAACTGGAACATCGTCAACCTTATCAAAACTTGCTATAAACCGTTCTACCTCTGCCTTTGTTATTCTATAATGTCTGTCCCATTTTTCGCACACACTTCTATCAACAGAAGCATTTCGGTCAACGCTTAATGGTCCTGGCCAAAAATCCTCTCCATCTTGCCCAAACCTCATAGCCGCTACACGCAACTGCAGATTTTCGTCTCTACCTCCAATCCACAATGCAGCAGCAAACATTGCTGTACTCGTTCCGTCTTTAGGAACATAATAACGAGCCACAGATTCCGAATTCCACATAGTGCCTCCAGTATTGATACGGGCACGGACATTGTTAATACTTAATTCAGATGAGCCTTGTGCTTTACTACACTTTTCCACACTCTCTGCTTTATTTACTTTTCTTTTGACTACTTTCCCTTTGTAAAGTTCAGCATTTGCTGATACGGCTATTGACAAGCAGATTAACAATAACGATACTTTACTAATTATATGTCTCATATCTTAATTATTTTCTTTATATATATTAACTTACTTTTAGAATGAATACTTTATACCTAAATCTATTGTTGTTGGTGTAATGTAATTGTAATAGGCATTATTCAACATCATTGAATAATATGCTCTGTAAGCCTCAACACTTACCTGACTGTTAATCGTATTTTGTGTTTCAGGATCAGTTAAATATCCATCATCAGCAGCATCTCCTGTTACAGAGAATACACTTATAATACTCTTGGTATTAAGTAAATTTCTCACACGACAGAAAACTTCCAACTCGGTTGATTTCTTTCCCACCTGTATATTAAATCCTTTATAAACATACAAGTCCAAACGATACCACCATGGCAAACGAGAACCTTGGAAACTACCAACGATTGTTGTTTGCGTTTGGCTATATCTTCTGGTATAAGGCGCTCCTGACGTTAAGACTCCATGCAAAGAAATGCCCGCATTTTGAAACCATCTGATATTTTTTACCATATCTTCTCCGTCCTTAACAACTTTTCTTGTTGTTGTAGGTCCATTGTAATCCTTGCCATCACCAAAACTGTATGTAGCAGTGAATTTTATCTGATGGCGATTATCATCACTCGTTGGAAACATTAACTTTATATTTGGGTATCCTGCTCTAATCAATCCTCTTGCCGTACTTGCAGGCAATCCTACTGTTCCTTCTGCATATTGAAGAGTATAGTTAATATCAAAATTAAAGTTCTTTGAATATCTCAAAACATACTCAAAAGATGCTCCCTTAATCGTTCTGAAATCCTGATTACCCAAAGTATAATACGTACCGGCAGGATCTGCACCAACATACTGAATCAGATTAACTAAATCTCTTGTCTGTTTGTAGAATGCAGTAATACCAACTTTGGAATTTTTTGTAAGAGCCTGCTCAAAACCTAATTCATAATTAGTAATCTTTTCTGATTTTAATGCAGGATTTGTTATGGTTGTTTGGTTAGCACCTATCTTATTAAAGAAGTCAGGTAAATAATTCATATAATTTGCTCTCCAGTTTCCATCAGAAGGACGCGTTGCAATAACTTCATAAGAAGCCTTGAATATTGAATTATCTGTTGCAGGGAATGAAAATGCTATACGAGGCTCAACAACCCATTCAGGTTCATAATCCTTAAAGGCATCAGCAAAAGCAATCAAATTTCCTTTCGTATCCACAGGATAGCCCGCTGCTCCCAAGTCTCCTTTTCTATAAGGAACAGGTTTTGCTTCAGAACCTGCAATGGAAGTATAAGGGTCAGAAACTTCAGTTCCATTAGCATCATACCAAGTATTTCCATTACGATAACCCTTTATTTCAACAGAAGCCATTGTTGGGTCATCATTCAATTTATCAACATAAACTACATAATCATCTCCCATTTTGCTATTAACTCTGTCACTATATCCAGCACTCCTGAAATCACCTACCGTATAAGCATTCCACAATAAATAAGGGTCTTTTAACACCTGTTGATTTGCATCAAAACGAGTTACACGAACACCTACGTTAAAAATAAGGTTACGTATCTGGAATTGGTCTTGAATATAACCTGCCATATAAATAGGTTGCCATGCTCCAAGTGTTCTGCTCTTGTTGCTAAAGAAATCCTGCAAACTTTTTTTACCTGTAATCTTTGCACCCGTATGGTCATAACCGTAATATGAAATTATAGAATTACCTGAATTAAACAATTCATCCGGTTCAAACATATCCATTGAAAACATATCAGGATCGTAACTGTCAATATCTATAATATCTGTTCCATCAACAGCAAGTCCTAATGCCTGTCGGATAGAACGGTCAAAGAATGTTTGCTGATCGGCATTGTAAAGGAAGTTGTATGAAATAACGGGATAAGTGCCTGACTCATCTATAATAGGATTACTCATATCCAAAGCATCAATAAAGTGTTTATTTACATTTTGCTTCATTATAGTCCATAAACTACCTGCATCAAGTCCATACCCTCTATGAATAGCCTGCTCATATTGGAAACCTAATTCCAAAGAATGAGGATAAATTTCATCGCCTATATTTGCAGTAACTTTTGCTGTTGCTTTGAAGTACTGGTCTTCCCCTTTAGAATAAGAAGTATATGGAGATCCTATATTATTTGCAATACCATATATACTTGGGGAACTACTTGGATTCATATCATCACCATTTATAAAGCCTCCGTAAGTCCTTATCATAGTATAATTACGATTGTACGCAAGTTCAGTACCTTCATACAATTCTCTCAATGAGGCAAAATCAGCACCATAATAAAGTTGTGATGTATAAGCAGCCATTCCAGCATTATAATCGGAAGGAATAAAATCAACCTGATAATCCAATAGACCAGCCTGCTGTCTATAAACCCATTGCTCAACACCATTTATCTCCATTCTGTCAAGAACATAGGAACGCTTTCTATGTGTAATGAATTTACCTGCATAACCATAACGGAAGAAATTATCACCAAGATCCACATTATATGTTTCGCTGTATGCTCTTTCATACAAACCTACTACATTAAAGATAATGTCTCTTACTAAAGAACTTTTGTTGTTATTGTCCGACAAAAACTTTTGTGAATAATCCACCATCAAACTTAACGAATTGCTTGATGACATTGAATTATTGGTATTATTCAAAAACATATTTGCCACAGAAGCCGTCCTTCCCATAGTATTGGAATATGCTCCGCTTATTTTCAAAACACTGTTAGTAGAAAGTTGAAAACTCAATTCTCCATCTAAATTAAGGTCATTCATCCATACATTAGATTTGCGACCTACCTGTTCAAAATCATCCTTAGTCAAATATGACGCAGCATAATCCACCGATCCTGTTGTTGAATTATAAACCAAAGGATTTTTACTTATTCTTTCTACAACATCTTCTTTTGCCATCCAATAATAATTATCACCTGTACGACGATAGCGGTCAGCAGTATAAGTATTGTAGCCCGAAAAACGAAAACCTATGATTGTTCTTTCTGCTCCACTCTCCAATTTCTTTTTCCAGATAGGACCAGTAAGATAAAAATCTCCTCTATGCATTCCTCGTGTATCCAATGGCTCTGAAGTAGTATAGGCAACCAAGCCGATGAACTTGTTTGAAGGTGGTCGCAATGTAATTTGTTGCACACCTCCCATTGCTTCACCTATGCTTGCAGGCACACCACCGAGAATGACTTTGATTTCACCAATGGCTTCTTTCGGCACATTTACACCGGTACTTTTTTGTACTCCGCCAACGTATGTCACACTCTTCTCACCTCTCATGTTACCGGATTCACCGCTTGAAGTTTCATTAACACCAGCAGTAGAGGCAACTATTTCAGTTATGCTGTTAGCAGGCATCTTTTCAATCTCGTCAGTACTAATAGTTTTTCCTGACGAAGAATTGGTGGCTTCAACTATATTCTTTTTAGCCTCAACCTTTACTGTTCCAAGATCAATACCGGACTTAATGGAAATGTCTCCCACTCTGGTATAACCCGTTGCTCTAACAACAACATCCGACTGAATTTTAGTCTGGTAACCACTATAAGACACTTGAATATCATATTTACCTCCTTCAAGAGGACTAATACGAAATTCACCGTCTATATTGGCGGCAGCACCTTTACCAATCTGCTCTCCATTCTGCAATACAATAACGTTAGCAGATATAATTGGTTCCTTAGTATCCTCGTCAATAATCCTACCGGTTAATGTTCCCTGAGAATACAATGCTAAAGACGTTGTAAAAAACAACACCATAGCAAATAATATTTTTTTCAACATACTCATATATTTATTATATTATTTATTTCACATTCAAGTTATTTATATGGTCTCTCCAAAATAGCGTTATAAATAATCGCTTCTTTAAGATTGAATTCCTTTTCTGTTTGTTCATTTTTATATTCATCCTGTTTCTCTCTTTCTTCGTTTTTGTCTATTCCCTTCTTCACTTCTTTTTTTACTTTAGACTCTAACTTTACATTTTCTTTTTTTTGTTCAACATTTTTTACTTCAAAAAGTGTTTCAAAGATACTTTTTCCTTCATTTTTCCACTCTTTTTTCTGCGAATCTGCTCTTGCTGTTTTTGCTGAATACTTCAATAATCGGCTAACAATCAAAGCAATAATCGCTAAAAATATCCATACTTTCACACTCATAATTCAAAGTTTTTAGGTTGCAAATTTATAAAAAAAACAAACACCACCTACTATTTTTCAAAAAAAATGTTTATCAGGAGTTATTTTTCCTGATAAACATTTTTATTATTACTCTATTTTTTTTCTAATTTTATTCTTTCTTTTTTTGTTCGGGTTATCAAACTGTAGGCTATAGGGCATGCAACAAACAATGAAGAAAATGCTCCGGAAGCAATACCCATAAATAATGCAAACATAAAGCCTCTTAACACTTCTCCGCCAAAAATCAACACTATCAACAATACCAATAAAGTTGAAGCCAATGTATTGAAAGTACGGCTTAACGTTTGATTCATTGCATCGTTCATCACTCTACCATAAGGCTGCTTCGGATTATTTCTAACATTTTCCCGCACACGGTCAAATACAATCACGGTATCGTTAATTGAGTAACCTATAACGGTTAAAACCGCAGCGACAAAATCCTGACTGACTTCAAGACTGAATGGTAAAATTCCACTAAACAGAGAGAACAAACCAATAGTCATCAAGGCATCAAAAGTCAATGAAGCCAAACCAGCCAAACCATACTGCCATTTTCTAAACCTTAATCCTATATATATAAAGATTAAAAACAGAGCAATTACAACAGCAATTACCGCCGAACGCTTAATATCATCAGCCATTGTAGGTCCAACTATCTCGGAACTTATAATTCCTAATGGGCTTTTCATAGTGGATTCAAACTTTTCTATGGTCATATTATTATCCTTAAAGAAGGACTTTGTTCCATTAAGAAGTTTTTGAATAACCTCTTTTTTTACGGCTTCATTATCTTCATTAACTTTATATTTGGTTGTTATTTTCACCTGATAGTTTGGTCCAAAGGTCTTAACTTCGGGAGCATCACCAAATTCTTTTTGAAGAGCAGAACGGATTTCTGTCGGATTAACATCCTGATCAAAACGAACAACATAAGTTCTTCCTCCTGAAAAATCTACTCCATAATCCAATCCCTTAAAAGTAATAGAACCAAGAGCAATCAAAACCATTACTCCCGTAATAATGTATTGTATCTTATGTCCGCCGACAAAATTAAGTTTTGGACTTTTCAAAAAATTCTTTGTCAGTCCGTTGTAGAAAGTAATGTGTGGCAAAAACTTCTTGCGGCTGAGCATAAATTCAAACACAAGCCTTGAAATAAATATGCTGCTGAACAGAGAAGTGAGAATACCTATTGAGAGCGTAACAGCAAAACCCTGAACAGGACCACTGCCAAAATAAGCCAATACAATACCTGTTATCAATGTAGTAACGTTTCCGTCAATAATTGCAGAGTAAGCGGCTTTGTATCCATCGGTAATAGCCGTTGAAACATTTTTACCGGCAAACAGTTCTTCCTTTATACGTTCATATATAATAACGTTGGCATCAATAGCCATACCCATCGTAAGCACTATACCCGCTATACCCGGCAAAGTAAGCACCGCACCAATAGAAGCCAAAACACCAAAGAGGAAAAACAAATTGACAAGCAATGCAATACAAGCACTAATACCTGCCATATTATAGAAGAATATCATATAGATAAACACTAAAAGAAAAGCAACAATAAACGAAATCATACCAGCATGAATTGATTCCGCACCAAGAGAAGGTCCAACTATTGATTCTTGAACAATGTTTGCAGGAGCAGTTAATTTACCTGACTTTAATATGTTTGCCAAGTCTTTAGCCTCATCAACGGTGAAAGAACCAGATATTTCGGAGCGTCCTCCTGAAATTTCTCCATTAACAGTAGGAGCAGAATAAACAACACTGTCAAGGACTATTGCTATGTTATTACCAACATTAGAACCTGTTATCTTTGCCCATTTTCTTGCTGCCTCATCCTTCATCACCATAGTAACGCAAGGTTCTCCCGTTTGTTTAAAGTCATTCTTTGCATCGGAAATCACATCTCCGTCAAGCAAGGCGGTTTTTGACTTGTTGGTATAATTCAATACATATAATTCATACTGATTTGTTCCTTTTATTGGTTTTGCACTCCAAAGGAACATAACGTCCTGCGGCAAAATTTTAACAGCCTTCTTTAACATTATATTAACATCTGTTCTATCCTGGGCAGCAGCAACACCCACTATGCTCGGATGAAGATTGCCATTATTCGGATGCAATTTGTTAAATAAAGGATTTGTTGCTGCAAGTGATGTATCCTTTTTCCCCGTAGCCGTTGTAACAGATTCTGTCATTGTTGCATTTTCAGCAATGGTTGCTGTACCTGTTTCGGTTTCCGTTCCTATACTTGCAAGCCATTTATCTGCATTTACCAATGCTGGTAACACCTTTGACGCATTGCCGGCAAGCCAAAATTCCAACTGAGCAGAACCTTCCAAAAGACGACTCACTCGTTGAGGATCTTTTATACCCGGCAATTCTATCTGTATTCTTTCCGTTGCAGATAACTTTTGAATGGTCGGATTGGCTACACCAAACTTATCAATACGTTTTGACAGGACTTGGAATGTTCTGTCGTAACTATCGGTACATTCCTTATCTATTGCGTTCAACACATCAGCATTGGAAGATGTAGCGGTTATCCCTTTTTCTTTCAATTTAACACGGAAAAATGCCGACAAATCAATCTTTGATGTCTTGCTTTGTTCCTCTATAACCTGCTTAAAGTAAGTTATAAAATTTTTGCCACCTTTCTTTTGCAATTCTACTGCAGCATCAATCAATTTTATTAAATTAGGATCATTCGGATTGGTAGCAAGGTTTCTCACCACATCAATAGTAGAAACCTCCATCATAACATTCATACCTCCCTTTAAGTCCAAACCGAGATTCAGTTCCCTTGACTTACATTCGCGATAAGTAAATTTTCGCATAAAGAGAAAATTATACACTGCCCTGTCCTGAATGGAATCAAGATAGTTGTTTTCTCTCGTTGTGGAAATAGAATCCAATAATTCCTGTTCCCTTAACGCATCTCCATTTGCAAGTTGTTTAGCGAGATTTCTCGTATAAGTGTTGGTTGCATAAGCCTTTGCTCTACTTTCTACCTTCTTTGAGAAGTAAGTAAATGAAAGTTGATACAGACAGACCAACGCAAAAATAATCGCAACAACTCTAATAGCACCTTTGTTTTGCATATATTTTTATTTTTTATTTTGATTAGTTTTTGAGGGTGCAAAGGTATATATTTTTCTGCAAAGTACAAACTTTTTCCAAAAAAACTTTTATTTTGCCCTAATCAAATTACAATTTTTTATAATCAAATTACATATTTCCAGAATCAAAATACAGAAAATTATAATCAAATTACAGCACGCCGGAATTTGATTATAATTTTTTAGAATCAAATTACAGAAAATTGATAATAAAGTATTACTTTTGCCGACTGAAATATCATTTATTTGAAAAAATGGGAGCAAATACTATTGGCAAGGAATTCTCTTTAACAACCTTCGGTGAAAGTCACGGAAAGGCTATCGGCGGTATTATTGACGGCTGTCCTGCCAGTTTAACGATGGATTATGATTTCATAACCAAAGAATTACAGCGGCGAAAGCCTCAAACCGAATACTGCACCGACCGAAAAGAAGATGATAAGGTGATTTTCCTTTCGGGCATTGAGAACGGAATCACACTTGGAACTCCTATAGGATTTATGATTGAAAATAAAGACATTCGGATTGCAGATTATAAGGACGTTTCTCGCAACAATCACGCCGATTTTACTTACTTTGAAAAGTACGGAATTGCAGCATCTTCGGGTGGAGGCAGGGCTTCGGCACGAGAAACGGCAGCAAGAGTGGTGGGAGGCAGCGTTGCAAAACTCTTCCTTAATACTTACGGCATAAGCATAAATACTTCCATTGAAACCATAGGCAATATAAATTACGTACAGCATAATAAGGAAGCAAATGCTTTACTGCAACAGGTAAAGGAAACAAACGATACGATTGGCGGAAAAATAAAGTGCAACATCAAGGGTTGTCCTGCGGGCTTGGGAGAGCCTGTTTTTGACAGGTTTTCTTCGTTACTGGCTGGTGCTGTTATGAGTATACCTTCCGTAAAGACTTTTGAATTTGGTGACGGTCTGTCTCCGTCAAGGCGAGGCAGCGAATACATTGGCGATGGTTTGCAGGGAGGGATTTCAAACGGCAAAGAGATTGAGTTTTTAGTTGGTTTTAAGCCCGTACCATCTTTTAACATCAAAGGGAGACACGATATTTGTCAGTTATTTCGGGCTTCGGTCATTGTGGAAGCAATGGCTGCTTTGGTGACGGCAGATTTAATTAAACGGAATTTTAAGATAAATAAAATATAATATGATAAAAATGAAACCATTACGATTGATCTATTTAGCGTTGTCAATGTTGCTTATTCTGTCCTGCAATAAACAGCCAACGGAACATCAATTCAGCATCAGCGGATCAATAGAGCAAACGGAGGAAAAGGCTTTTATTCTTTCCGCTCTTGATAGCGGCGGGTACAAAGTGATTGATACCATCCGCACAGACAAAAAAGGCTTTTTCACAAAAACGTATCAGATAAATTATCAAACGATTTACACTCTTGCTCTCTCCAATAACGACTTTGCAATGTTCGTTGCACAACCCAAAGATCAAATAAAGATAACGGCTAATGCAACATCCTTTGCTTCATCTTACAATATTGAAAACTCCCCAATCAGTGAGCAGTTAAAGTTATTGAACAAAGAGAATATGGTTACGAGACAAAGGCTGGCATTTCTCAGCGATTTGCTGTATCAAAACAAGTATGAGGAGAATTTTAATCAAATAAAAGCAAAGGTAAAAGAAGAATACACCGCCTTACAACAGCAGGAACGTCAATTTACTCTTGATTTCATTGACAGGAATCTTGGAAATCTTGCATCCGTAGTGGCGTTATACCGTACCTTTGACGGACAATGGCTGATTCTTGCGGACGAATTGGACATATATAATAAGGTGTTGTCCGGATTGAAAAAGACAATGCCCAACAATCCTCAAACAATATATCTCCAAAACTGCATACAAAAAAATCAAAACCTTATAAACCATCTGCAAAATGAACACAACGGAATCGCAAAGCAGGAAAAATAAATCTTTTTTCATATCCGACCTGCATTTAGGAACACCTTCGTTGGAACAATCGTTGGAAAGAGAAAAGAAAGTTTTGCGATGGCTGCAGTCTGTTGAAAATGAGGCAAAGGCAATCTATCTTCTGGGAGACATTTTTGATTATTGGTTTGAATATCGTTACGTTGTACCGAAAGGATACGTACGTCTGCTTGGCTATTTGGCACTGATGGCTGACCGAGGCATTGATATACACTTCTTTAACGGAAATCACGACCTCTGGACCAAAGATTACTTTGACAGGGAACTTGGTTTCCACACGCATACAGAGCCTCTTATCACCACGATAGATAATAAGACCTTCTATCTTGCACACGGAGACGGGTTAGATAAGGCAGATAAAAAGTATATATTCATAAAACACGTCTTTGCATCACGCTTCAATCGCTTCCTTTATTCCCTTCTGCACCCATATCTCGCAACAATGATAGGCAAAAACCTCTCAAAAACATCACGCAAGCAACATATAACAAGTGATTATATTGATAAGGGAGAACAGGAAGCAATTTTCCTTTTTTGCAAAGAGCATTCCAAAAATCATAATGTTGATTTCTACGTCATGGGACACCGTCATATTGCCACCGACCGAGAAGTCAGCGAAACAACCCGCTATATCAATACGGGTCAATGGATTACCGAGAGTCATTATGCTTGCTGGGACGGCGAGAATATGACATTATGCAGATACGAAGATAAATAACAGATTGTTATTGCTGCCTTCCGTCAAATCAAAAGGCTGTTTCATCACAAACAAAACCTGCGAGCAGCGGTAATTATCTCTTCTTCCCGCTCTATGAAACGGTTTTCCATCAAAATTTTACCGTTACATATCACGCTGTCAATACATTCGCTGTCGGCAGAATAAACTAATGAAGCAATGAGATTGTGGTTAGGCACGAGCGATACATTATTCAGGTTTATCAAAAGGCAATCAGCAAGATACCCTTCCCGAATACATCCTGCCAACAAGCCAAAAGCCGAAGCCGAATTGACGGTTGCCCACTCAAAAACCTCATCGGCAGGCAGGGCTTGCGGATTTCCGCTTGTTACTTTGGCAAGCAGAGAGGCTATTTTCATTTCTCCAAGCATTGAAAGCGAATTATTTGAGGCGTTTCCATCCGTTCCGAGTGCTATATGCACGCCTGCCGACTTCAACATTTGATAAGGGAAAATTCCACTCGCCAACTTCATATTTGAACACGGATTATGCACTGCCGTAACCCCTTTTTCCGCTAATATATCGGCATCCTGCGGAGTCAAATGAACACAATGGGCGGCTATTGTCCTGTTATCAAGCACGCCAACAGCGTTAAGATACTGCACAGGTGAGAGTTGATGTTCCCGAAGGCAGTCTTCAACCTCTTTTTGCGTCTCTGCAAGATGCGTATGAATGTTTATACCGTGTTGATGTGCCACTTGATAACAGCGTTGGTACAAAGCGACGGAACAGGTGTAAATAGCGTGAGGAGAAAGACTTATATCAATCAACGGATTTGCCGTTCGGTCAAAGTTTTCAATAAATTCAAAGTTTTCTTCAATCGTTTCGGCGGGCAGAGAATCCATAAAAGTAATGCCGATGTTTGCCCTTACGCCCATCTCTTTTACTGCCCGAATAACAGAAGAATGATGCCAGTACATATCATTAAAGAATACGCTCCCCGATTTAATCATTTCAAGTATGGCAAGCCGTGTTCCGTTGTATATATCCTGCTCTGTAAGAGTGGCTTCCTTCTTCCATATTGCCGTAAGCCAATCTTGGAGGCTCTTCCCTTCGCAAAAACTTCTCAAAAGGCTCATAGGAGTATGGGAATGAGCATTATAGAAGGCTGGAACTATTGCTTTATCTTTGCCATCTATCGTTTTGTCGGCGGGAAACTTAATTTCGTCTGCTATTTTGGCGAATTTGCCGTCTTTAATCAGCACATCACAGCAACTGTTATTTGCCAACGTGATATTTTTAATAAGGATTGCATTCATATTATCAACTTTTATTGGGCAGCAAAAGTATTAAAAAAAACCAAAGTCAAACATTCATTGACCAAAAACCAACTATATTTATCCAAAATTATGCTTTATGGTTCTCTTGTTTTCTCACAAAATCATATCATTTGATTACGAAATCCTGAAATCAAATTACAAAATCCTAGAATCAAATTACAAAATCCTAGAATCAAATTATAGCGTGCCGGAATCAAATTATAGAATTCTATAATCAAATTCTAGCGTTCTGTAATTTGATTTCAGAATTCTATAATCAAGTTTGGCTGTGCTGTGTTAAAGGTTAAGGAAGTTAAAATCAAATTTTGGAAAGTTAATACGGTATTTTATAATTTTTTTTCGTACTTTTGCACCCTCAAAAACAGGCGTTAAGTACAACGCCACAGCAAAATATAAACTTAAAAAGGCAAAAAATGATTGTATATGAAGGTGTCTGAAAACTATTATGACGAAGTGTTTCAATTCAAAGGACAATTTGACATCCCATCTTGCTGTGGGCTGAAAATAAAACAAAAAGATGGACGGACAGTGGTTTGTGTTACGGAACTTTATCAGGATAATCCCGGAACGTCAGTTACTTATGCAGGAAAGGAATTACTGATTCAAATCTGTGAAGCGAAGAATTTGGACATTGAAAAGGTTGTATATCTGCAATGTAACCCTGATACAAACTCCAAACTCTCCTTTTACGATGAGGAATACTTTGAAGTAACCTTCCAAAATGGAGATATGCCTCAGTACAGACAAGTTACATCAAACGAAATCAAAGAATTATTATGAGAAAATGGCTTTTTGTTATATTCCTGCTTATCTCCGGCGATATATTATGTCAAAACACGATAAAAATTTGGGCAAATGTGCAGGATGGAAGGAAATTTCGCAATAGTGAATTGATTGTTTTTCAGCCTGAAACGAAGAATACATCGGGTATATCTGTGATTATTGCTCCCGGAGGCAGTTATTACTGGTTGGATATGAACAATGAGGGATACAAAGTAGCAAAACAACTTAACAAAGAAGGAATTACGGCTTTTGTTTTGAAGTATCGTACTGCCCGAAGGGGTTATCATCACCCTGCAATGATACAGGATATGCAGCGGACTTTGCAGTTGGTTAAGGAAAGGGCGGAAGAGTTTGGTATAGCGGCAGATAAGGTTGGTGTAATGGGGTTTTCGGCTGGCGGACATTTGGCTGGTACGACTGGAACTTATTTTGATGAAAATTTTATGAAACCTTTGGGTATTGAACCGAAGATATCGTTGAAACCATACTTCGTTGCTATGATTTATCCCGTTGTTTCAATGCAGGATAGCACGGCTCACAGGAAATCACGCCGTAATCTGCTGACGCGAAATTTCACTGCGGAAGAACAAAACAAAATGTCGTTGGAACAGAACGTAAGAACGGATATGCCTCCTGTCTTTTTGTTGCACTGCATTGACGATAAAACAGTTGATTATCACAATAGCGTTAATTATGACAAGACTTTGAGTGAGCGAAACATACCTCACCGATTCCTGCTCTTTGAAAAAGGAGGACATGGCTTTGGAATACAACCCCGAAACGATGTAAAAGACTGGTTAAATGAGTTTATAATATGGCTAAAAACAATCTAAAATTCCCTGAAATAGAGTTTGAACCTGCGGAAACGATAAAACGTTTTCAGGAAAAGAAACTTCAAGAAGCCCTTGCTTACCTTGCAACAAATTCTCCTTTCTATCGGCGAATGTTTGTTGAGGAACACATTGATATAACAAAAATCAAGCATATTGAGGATTTGAAATATATTCCCTTTACCGAAAAACGCCATCTGCAAATTTACAATGACGATTTTCTTTGTGTGCCTCGTGAGCGTATAATAGACTTTATAACAACCTCCGGGACGCTTGGGGATCCCGTAACCTTTGCCATGACGGACAAAGACCTTAACCGATTAGCCTATAATGAACATATATCGTTTCTTTGTGCAGGGGTGCAACCTTCGGACGTAGTACAGATTATGACCACTCTTGATAAAAGGTTTATGGCAGGGCTTGCTTATTTTCTCGGATTGCGGTCTCTGGGTGCCGGAATAGTGCGTGTGGGCAACGGAATACCCGCTCTGCAATGGGATACGATAAACAGGATACGTCCGAATACCATTATGTGTGTGCCGTCCTTCATTCTTAATATCATAAAGTATGCAGAGGAGAACGGAATTGATTATCGCAAGTCCAGTATAAAAAAGGCGGTTTGTATAGGTGAAAATCTACGGGAACAGGATTTTACTTTGAATCTTTTGGGACAGCAAATAAAGGACAAATGGGACATCTCACTTCATTCCACATACGCTTCCACCGAAATGGCTACTACTTTTGCCGAATGCAACGAAGGCAAAGGAGGGCATCATCACCCCGAATTGATTATCTGTGAAGTGATAAAGGATGATGAAGTCGTAGAAGAAGGTATTGTCGGTGAATTGGTAATTACTACCTTGGGCGTAGAAGGAATGCCATTGCTAAGATTCAAAACGGGTGATATGCTTTCCATTTCAACCGAACCTTGCCATTGTGGTCGTCAAACGATGAGAGTAAGTCCTGTTATCGGTCGCATAAATCATCTGTTAAAGTATAAGGGGACAACCATTTATCCCCCTGCGCTCTATGATGTGCTTGATAATACGCCTTACGTTGAAAATTACATCGTTGAAGTGAGATTAAACAACAGCGGAAATGATGATGTGATTGTTAAAATGGGCTTAAAGGACACGGCAAATATAAGTATGGATAATCAACAGTTAATAATTAAGGAACTGAAAGACCGTTTTCGTGCTAAAATAAGGGTTGCTCCGCAAATAGAAATCCACGACTCACAAGCGATTCTCAAACAAAATTATCCTGATATGAGCAGGAAACCCATCAAGTTTATTGATAATCGCAAATAAACCTTTCATTACACTTTCCAAACAATGGATACTTGATCTAAAACACGGATAACGGGACGATATTGTTTGGAAAACTTGTTTTATAAAGAAGAAAAAATAGTATCTTTGCAGTCAAAAATTACACTGAAATGAATGAACACTTAATAGATACCTTGCTAAATCGCAGGACAATACGTAAATACAGCAACAAAATCATAGATGACAAAACTATTGCAACCATTTTGGAAGCAGGAATAAGAAGTTCAAACTGTGGAAATATGCAAATATACAGCATAATAGTAACCCGTGATGAACAACGGAAAAAAGAACTCGCCAAATTCCACTTTAATCAATCAATGGTGAGTGAAGCCCCTGTGGTTTTGACGATTTGTGCCGATGTAAACAGGTTTGCAAAATGGTGTAAAAAAAGAAATGCCGTAACAGATGCTTATTCTAATTTTCTATGGTTTAATATCGGTACGGTTGATGCTACGATTGTAACACAAACAATGTGCATTGCGGCGGAGGCTATGGGACTAGGTATCTGTTATTTGGGAACTGTAACTTATATGGCAAAGGAAATAGCCGATTTTCTAAAACTTCCAAAGGGCGTAATACCGATAACAACCATCACAATGGGTTATCCTGCAGAAAATCCGCTACTTACGGAACGTCTTGCGGTGAATGCCGTTGTTCATAATGAGACTTACAAGGATTATACCGAAGAAGATATTGAACAAATATATGGAGAATTTGAACAGTTGCCTCAATCCGTTGAATACGTGAAAGAAAATCAGCAACAAAACCTCGCTCAAGTCTTTACAAACTGCCGATACAAAAAGGACGACAGCCTTTTATTTGGTCGTAATTACTTTAAGTTCATAAAGGAACAGGGTTTTCTTGATGAATAAGCCTGTTTAGAATTGATAAGCCAGCGTTATGCGGAGATAGTTGTTGTAATGGGCATTGGTTTCTGCAGGTCTGATGCCAAGAAAGGTTAAATCGCCTTTGTAAATACTGAACACGGAATAGTTATAAGCCGCTCCGATGCTCCAATGCGTTGAAAATTGATAATCCAAACCCGCAGACAATTCCGTAGAAAAACGTCTGAACGGACTGTTGCCTTCATTTGCTTCGGTGTAAATGCCAACTCCGTCCTGTTTACTGTCTATCAGTATAGATGGAACAATACCTGCCCGAAGGGAAAGGTCATTCCACACCCCTATTATATAATAAAGCGACAAGTCAATGTAACAAAGCGAGATATTAACGGGGAAATCGGCGGCGTTATTGGTCGGTTTGCTGCCTTTGGTTGTGAATGCGAGTTCGCCCTGTATCTTTCCTGTACTCAATTTGCGATTTACGAAAGTTCCAACGGTAAATCCAAGTTTATGAAAACCGCTTTGCTGGTCGCCATCTACTTGAGACGGTACGATACCTCCGTATATGCCTGCCTTAAAGTCCTGTGAGCGTGCAGGCAAAGCAAGCATCACAAGTGCCATAACAAGCATTCCAAATGTTATTTTTAATTTCTGCATATCCGTATTATAAAAATGGGTTATTATTCTTTTCAAATCCAATGGTTGTATGCTCACCATGACCCGGATAAACAATAGTTTGCGGTGGCAGAGTTAAGAGTTTTGTTCGTATGTTTTCAATTAGCAGGTCGTAATCACTCGTTGGTAAATCCGTTCTGCCGATTGAACCATAGAATAACGCATCTCCGGTAATCACAAAGCCCTCTTCCTTATTATAATACGAAAAACTGCCGACACAATGTCCTGATGTATCAAGCGGAATGAGGCTGCTATGACCATAAAGTACGGGATCATTTTCCTTAATATAGCCTTTGGGTACAGCGGAAAGATTGCCACAATCAAATCCGAGCAGATTTGCCGAACTCTGTTCTGCGATTGGAAGCATTCGTTCTGCATCTCTGTGCATTTCCAACTTCAATCCAAATTGTTCAAAAGCCCATGCAGCACCGCAAATGTGGTCTATATGAGGGTGAGTTATCAAAAGGCGGACAGGCTTTAAGCCATTGGTACATAGGAAATCAAGTATTGCCTGTCGTTCATTGTCATTTTGCGAAGCCACATCTATCAAAACACATTCGCCTGTGCTGTCATACGCCACGCAGGTATTAACTCCAAAGTGGTTTTGCTCAAATAATTTTATCATAAGGCTATTTTTTGCTTTGGTTTGCGACTTCCTGCTGTGCTTTTTTCAAGTCTTCATCACTTGCAAGAAAGAAATCCTTTTGCAAAACCATATTATCGTCAAATACAAAGATATAAGGAATTGCCGTTGGTAAGTTTAAGCCTGCTATTTCCTCATCACTGATACCCTTTATGTACTTTACAATACCTCTCAGGGAGTTTCCATGAGCCACAACCATTACTTCGTCATACTCTTTTAAGGCTTTCTCTATATTATTGTGATAGAACGGCATAAGTCTTTCAATACAATCCTTAAGGCTTTCGGTCATCGGATTTTCGGTAATAGCAAGTTGTGCATATCTGGCATCATTTCGCTGAGTGGTAGCAGCCTCTCCGTCCAATAAAGGAGGGGGACAGTCGTATCCTCTGCGCCATTGCTGCACCTGTTCCGCACCATATTTATCTACCATCTCCTTTTTGTTTTTACCTTGCAGGATTCCGTAGTGTTTTTCGTTCAATCGCCACGACTTTTCTACGGGAAGCCAATCGCAATCCATTGCATCAAGTACCTGATTCAGTGTTTTTACTGCACGTTTCAGGAAAGAAGTAAAACAAATCTTTGGTTGGTAATTATCCTGTTTCAATTTAAGCCCTGCTTCGTACGCTTCCTGCATTCCTTTTGCTGTTAAATCAACATCAGTCCAGCCTGTAAATAGGTTTAATTCATTCCATTGGCTTTGTCCATGACGGACTAAAATCAGTCTTTTCATATTTCAATATGAGTTTCTTTTTTATTTATCGGGCTGCAAAGGTACAAAAAATTATTCATATTTCATTTCTGCTTATTTTCATTTTGTATTATGGTTCTGCTGTCGCAAACGCATTTTCCGAAATCAAATTACAGAAAATTAGAATCAAATTCTAACATTCTATAATTTGATTATAGCAAACTGTAATTTGATTATAGAACGCTATAATTTGATTTCAGGATTTCAAAATCAAGTTTTATACGCCCGCAAAGCAATCTTTGAGAAAATAAAATAAAGATTTTTTGAAAAAAAAGTTGATAATTAAATTTTTAATACTACCTTTGCGGTCAAATTTTAATTCATTATGAATATGAGAAAGTTGTTATTTATCTTTATTATTATTGCTTTTGCGGTGAATTTTGCTGTCGCTCAAAAAACTGAAAAAAGCAGTAAAGAGACCAAGACGGCGGTTAGTGAAATCGTTTTGCCTGCTCGCTGTGCTGATTGTTTGTTTGCCATTCCGTTGGAATTGGATACGGCGTTCGGACCTACCGAACCCCTGCACGGTTTTGGCTATATAAACGAAATTAAACGCGACAAGCAGGTAAAGAATGTCTTTGAACAGGAACATAATACGGTGTGGTATAAAGTGGATGTGCCTTATGACGGCAAACTTCTTATAGATATAACGCCGCGAGGAGAAACTGATGATTATGATTTCTTGGTTTATAAATATACCGATCGTTATTTCTGTAACCGTATTGAGCGTAATCGTGTATTGCCTTTGCGTTCCGTAATGTCGTCTCCAGATGGAGCGGTGAACGGAAAAACAGGGCTGCGACTGAATGCAACAGATATAAACCTGAATAAAAACAGTACCACCGCCTACGCTAAATATATTGATGTAAAGGCGGATGAAAGTTATATAATAGTTGTAGATAATTTGAACGACGGAGGTTTGGGGCATACCATAAAAGCAGAGGTCTGGACGGAATCAACGCCTTTTTACATATATCCTATTGACAGCCTGAGCAAACAGAGAACAACCGCCGACATATCCGTAATTGAGGTTGAGACAGAAAGAGTTGCATTGCATAAAGAGGACGCAGGCTCTCAGAAATTAAAACTTCTGCCCGGCAGAACTTATTCTATTAACCTCACAAAGGCAGGATATTTCAATTATATAGCAACAATGACTTATGATAAGGCTAAATTTGACAGCGTTTTAACGGCTCGTTTGGTTGAAATAAAAATAGGTTCAAATCTTCCTGTCAATGGCGATCTCTATTATGATACGGACGAGGAAGGAAAGACCTACATATTAAAGGAGTCTTTGCCCGTACTTGACCGTGTTGTGGAAATAATGCGGGAATATCCTAAAATAAATGTTGAAATCATAGGCAGGATACCAACCGAAGGACAAAATGTAAGATTGGATAATGAACGCTCCAAAGCCAGAGCAGAAGCCATAAAAGCATATCTTGTAAGTCAGGGTATATCTGAGGGAAATATCTCTACAAGAGGCTCATCTATCAAGGAATTAGAGGCTCAAATAAAGCAGCAAAACGAGAGTCGTACAGGTCATATTCTCAATCCGTCATCAGAAATCAAAATAAAATCACTTAAATAACAAAAAATGAGAAAGATATTTTTTGCAACAACTGTATTATTTATTCCCTTTATGGGATTGGCACAGGGTTTGAACTTTATTTATTCTTTTACCAACTATTCTTCAGTTGAGGGTAATTACGTGGAAATAAATACTTCCATAGATGCTTCAAGCATTCAGTATGTTAAAAAGACAAACGGCAAATATCAGGCAGCATTGGATATGACTCTGGTGGTCTATACCGATACGCTTTACAGTACTGCTGTATATTTGGAACAGCGAACGATACTTTCACCGGAAATAGCAAGCAAAGATAATCATAATTTTGCATCACTTTTTGATGTTCAAAAGGTAGTCCTGTCAAACGGGAACTATCCATTTTACTTGAAGATAAAAGACAAAAACTCTTCCGACAAGGCAATAGAAGTAAGAGATGTTATAAATATAAACTCCGATGCTAACGCTGCAGCCATCTCCGACATCAAACTCGTAACCTCTTATACACAAACAAAAACTCCAAACGCATTCAGCAAGAACGGATATGATATTTATCCGTACCTTTTTAACGGATATGGTATTGACGATAAAGAAATGACATTTTATGCTGAGTTTTACAATGTTGATAAACTTTTTGGCAAGGACAGTCCATATATAACAGGTGTATCCATTGAAGATTACAATACCTTAAAAGCCGTTCAAGGTATTGGGAAAAGGACAAAAGCAAAGGCAAAAAGTATGGATTATATTCTTGAAACTTTGGATATAAGCAATCTCAAAAAGGGATACTATAATCTTGTGATTGAAATAAGAGATAGCAACAATCTTCTTTACGCAGATAAAAAGTATGCTTTCATTAAGGATGGTAATTCTTTTGAACAAACAGACCTTACAGCCACTGATACCTATCTTAATAACATTACCGATTCGTTACTGCTTATAGATGATATTGAAAGTCTTTATCCCGTAGCCAACAAGGCAGAAAGAACCTTCATAAATAAAGAAGCACGCTACCAGACAACTGAAGGATTGCGACATTTCCTTTATGCTTATTGGGCATCAAACTATCCGGACAATCCGGAAGAGGGTTATAAAGCATATAAAACAAGAGCAGAATATGTTAAATCTCACTTTTCTACTCCTGAACGTAAAGGATATTATACCGATATGGGTAAGGTGTATTTAATTTATGGCGCTCCAGATAACATAATTGATGAAAGATTTAAGCAAAACAGTACTATGAGAACTCAAACCACATCAGAATTAAGTTCTGACCCCGATGTAATTTTTCCAAATGAAAAATCTTTTACCTATTTGCCTTATCAGATGTGGAGATATAACCAAACAGTATTTGGAGAAACCAATCGTACTTTTGTTTTTTATGCTCCTATGAATGACGTAAGAGAATATCGTCTGTTGCATTCAAACGCCAGAGGAGAAATATCAACATTATTTTGGGAAAGAGTGCTATCTAACAATATCTTGCCCGAATATACCGAAGGTGAAGCGGGATTGCAATTCAAGCGAGGTTATTGATGAAGGTAGCAGTCGTCATTCTTAACTACAACGGAGAACATTTACTTAGAACCTTCCTGCCATCTGTTGTTGCACATACTCCTTATGATATTTATGTAGTTGATAATGGTTCAACCGATTCTTCTTTGGAAGTACTAAAAACAGAATTTCCAACTGTAAAAACTGTTATTCTTAATAGAAATTATGGCTTTGCCGAAGGTTATAACAGAGGCTTAAAAGATATTGAGGCGGATTATTTTATGCTCTTAAATGATGATGTAGAAGTTACTGCCAACTGGCTTGAGCCTTTAATAGAATTGATGGATTCTACGCCCGAATGTGCCGTATGTCAACCTAAATTGTTATCATATTTGGATAAAACCCAATTTGAATATGCAGGAGCAGCAGGAGGAGAATTGGACTGGTTGGGTTATCCTTTTTGTAGAGGACGTATCTTTTCAACTCTTGAAACAGACAAAATGCAATATGATACTTCGGAAATCTTTTGGGCGACAGGTGCAGCCTTAATGATAAGAAAGGATATATTCAACGCAATGGGCGGTTTTGACCCTTTATTTTTCGCACATCAAGAAGAGATTGATTTATGTTTTCGCATTAAAAGGGAAGGATACTCTATATATTGCGTAACTTCTTCGGTTTGCTATCATTTAGGTGGGGCTACACTGCAAAAAAGTACTTTCCGCAAAACATTTCTCAATTTCCGCAATAATCATTTATTGATATACAAAAATTATCCTCGCAACATATATCGGCGAGTATTTATCTCTCGGTTGTTTTTAGACCTTTTGGCTGCTTTAAGTTTCCTTTGCAGCGGCAAACCAAAAGAAATGTTGGCAGTATTTTATGCCTTACGGGCGTTCAGACGAATGAAAAAGATATACAAGACCAACAGGCAGATAACAGCATTGCCATCAGGACTTCACCCTTATTCTATTCTTAAAGAATATCATTTGAATCACCACAAAAAATTTTCGCAATTACCTAAAAAATAGAAAAAAATTGTCAATTCAAAAAAATGTTGTACCTTTGCAAAAGTTTATAAGGGCTATGTTATTGTGAATAACTCGTTTCTTTATAAAGAAAATAGCTCTTTTTTTATTTATTAAATTCAAATTTATGAACATTTTTGTTTCAAACTTAAACTTCAAAACAAATGATGAAGATTTAAGAAGTGCATTTGCAAGTTACGGAGAAGTAACTTCAGCAAAAGTTATTACCGACAAATACTCAGGTCGTTCACGCGGTTTTGGGTTTGTAGAAATGGGTAATGACGAAGGTCAAAGGGCGATAGACGAACTTAACGGAGCGACTTTTGACGGGAAAATTATTAACGTTGCAGTTTCACGACCAAGAGAGGAAAATTCAAACCGCTCAAATAATCGTGGATTTAACAACAGAAACGACAGAGGATACCGCAATAGTGATAGATACTGAAAATTTTGATAATTTCTAAAGCACGCCCGATGATTAACTTCATCGGGTTTTTTTATGCTTCCATTGTTGGGGAATACTGCATTCCCTCAAATAAACCGTTTCCCATTTTTCATCATAAATTATTGTACTGCTATTACTTGGTTCATAAACATTATCACATGTTCGTAATGTCCATTCACATGTGAAAAAATTTCAATCACATGTTCGCAATGTCCATTCACATGTGAGAAAAGTATCTGCACATGTACGAAAAGTATAATAATATGTTCTAAAAAAAATTTAACAGCAGTGTTCCCAATTAGAACTTACTTGCAGTCTTTAAGAATTTCATCAAGTTCTATTTCCGTTTTCACCTTAACATCGCGGGCTTTGCTGCCGTTAGGCGGTCCGACTATACCTGCGGCTTCAAGTTGATCCATAATTCTTCCCGCTCTGTTGTAACCCAAAGCCATTTTACGCTGTAACAACGAAGTACTTCCGTGCTGATGAAGCACTACAAGACGAGCCGCCTGTTCAAATTCGTTATCCACTGAACGAGGATCCAAATCCTTGTTTGGAGCATCGTTTTCATCAAGATATTCTGGCAGTTTGAAGGTTTCGGGATAACCTCGCTGCGAACCAATAAAATCGGCTACCTTTTCAATCTCATCGGTATCTATTAAGGCACATTGCAAACGGATAAGGTCATTTCCTGTTGAAATAAGCATATCTCCACGACCTATAAGTTGGTCGGCTCCTGAAGAATCAAGTATGGTGCGGCTGTCAATCTTTGAACTGACCTTAAACGCTATGCGGGCAGGAAAGTTAGCCTTGATAGTTCCCGTGATTATATTAACAGACGGACGCTGAGTAGCAATAATTAAATGAATTCCAACGGCTCTTGCCAACTGTGCAAGTCGTGCAATAGGAAGTTCTATTTCTTTTCCAGCCGTCATAATCAAGTCTGCAAACTCATCAATAACCAAAACAATGTAAGGTAAATAACGATGTCCGTCAACCGGACTTAACTTTCGTGCAATGAATTTTAGATTATACTCACTTATTTTTCTAACCTGCGCCGTTTTTAACAGGTCATACCGCTGATCCATCTCAATACAGAGTGAATTTAACGTACGAACAACCTTATGAGTATCGGTTATTATTGCATCTTCCGAGTCAGGCAATTTGGCAAGATAATGTTTCTCTATCTTGGAATAAAGAGACAATTCAACTTTCTTCGGATCAACCATAACGAATTTCAATTCCGCAGGATGTTTCTTATATAATAAAGAAGAGATAATAGCATTTAACCCAACGGATTTACCCTGTCCTGTTGCTCCAGCCATCAATAAATGTGGCATTTTAGCCAAATCGGTAACGTATGGCTCACTTGATATGGTTTTTCCTATGGCAATAGGCAAGTCAAACTTATTGTTTGTAAAGGCAGATGACTCAAGCATTGATTTCATTGAAACTATTTGAGGTTTGGAGTTAGGAACTTCAATTCCTATTGTACCTCTGCCCGGTAGTGGAGCAATGATACGAATACCCAAAGCCGACAAACTCAATGCTATATCATCTTCCAAATTCTTTATTTTACTAATTCGTATTCCCGGAGCAGGCACAATTTCATACAAAGTAACCGTTGGACCGGGCGTTGCAGTGATTTTGACAATTTCTATGCCGTAATTACGCAGAGTTTCTACTATTCGTTCCTTGTTTGCAACAAGTTCGTCTTTTGTAACAGCCTCATTACGTTCCTCATAATTGACAAGAAAATCCAAGGGAGGAAGTTTGTAATCACGTAAATCTTCTTGGGGGTCGTAAGGTTCGTCAATGGTATGATGATCAAGTTCTTCCTGCAAGTCTTCCAGTTCTTCGTCTATTTCCTCATCAGGTTTCTCCGTAAGAATATGGATTTGTGTGTTGATTTTTTCTATTTCAAACTCAACATCGTCTTTGAATGGTTCGTTATTCTGTTCCGTATGAATGGATTGAGGTTTTACTATTTCGAAATCTTCCATCAAAGGTACTGTTTCTTTTTCAGCATTTTCCAAAACGCTGTTACTGTTTGCCGAAACGTCATTGCAATTTTCTAAAATATCATTCCCTTTTTCCGTAACCGGTTTTCGTTTGAATATCCTCAAAAACCAGCGATAACGAACGCCAAAAAGCAACATCGGAAGAGTGATTGTAATGAACAAAAGTACTAATCCATTGCCCAATTTGCCCATAAAACCAATCAGCCATAGATTTATAATAATGCCGACCGCACCTGCAAAATTTTCCCATGGCTCTTTATCGGCAAGCAAAATAACAAAGCCGACAACGTATGAAAACCATAGCATAATGAGAAGCAATGTTATGACATTACGTCCAAAAGACTGTTTTCCAACATTAAATATCCGTAAACCGATAAAAACTAAAAGCGGTATGTAACCAAAAGACGCTATACCGAAAGTATATTTTATCAGGTTATAAGATACAAAATCTCCTATCGTTCCTGCCCAGTTTCTTTCCTTATCAATGAAAAATGACAGAAATCCAACCAAACAAAACAAGGCAAAGAAGCAAAGAAATACGCCAATAACCCTTGCAAATTGAGGAGATTTAATTCCTCTACCCAATATTTGCAAAAAAGGTTCGTCTTTCTTTGCCTGAATGTCTTTTTTGTATGTTTCGGCTTTGCTTTTGGCTTTTTTCGGCATTGTTAGATACTGTTAAATATCATCATCTCCGCCACCATAAGCCTTCATCAAAAGTTTGAATAACTCTTCAATCTCATCTTCGGTTTGTTCTGTGTAACCTGTCTCAAGCATAAGGTCGGTATCTTTTACTCCACCTTCTTTCAACTCTGATGCTTCAAACTTTATGACTACACCTGCCTGCTTAAATTCCATCGTAAATTCAAAAGGCATTGCTTTAAGTCCGTCATAAAAGGCTAAATCCATTGCAGGACCTACCTCATCGCAAACCCAGATGGTTTCTTTGTCTTCTTCTCCGTCATCATTTTTGGTTACAACATTTACTTCCTTTACCGTTTTGCCCGCAAGCGTCTTTGTATTGCCGGTAAAAGTAAAGGTTGATTTGGCAAAATCCTCATCCGTAACCTTTTTACGCATATACCATTTGCCCTGAACGCCATCAACAGGCACTTGAGAGAAGTCCCACATAAAGGTAACACTCTTTGCTGTTGCGTTTGTGATTACCGTAGCACCTGAAGAAAACATATCAATAAACTTTGTCTTGTTTTCAAACACCTTTATTTCATATTCGGTTGGTGCTTGCGGCGAAACAGCCCCTTCATAACTTAATTTGTACTTCACAGTACCTTTCCATTTTCCCTGCTGTGCCTGAACGGTAAAAGCCGAAGTAAATAAGGCACAAGCCATTAACGATAAAACGTATCTCTTCATAAGAATAGTGTTTTTTTTTTATTGTTTCTGTTATTTGAAAGTGCAAAAGTATAAAAAGTTTTTGAATCACTAAATCTTTTTATTAAAAATCTTTTATGAATTAACCTTTATTGTCAGTGTGGCTCACGCTGATACGTAATTTAATTTTTTTTTATTACTTTTGCCGCTCGAAAATAAGCAAAACAGATATTAAAAATGAAAGTCAAAAAAACAGTTTTATTGAATGTAGCCTTGCTGGCTTGCGGGTTTGGCATTATGGCTCAGAATCAAGGATTGAGTGAAAAGGATTTAAGTAAAATACAAAGCGGATACACTTCTTCCGCAAGCGATAAGGCATTAAAAAACATTATTGCCAACGGAAAAATTAACCAGTTAGCCAAAAATATGGATAATGAGAGCAATTATGATACTTATTTTTCCAATCGTGTTGCGTCAAAAGGAATTAGCGACCAGAAGTCATCGGGAAGATGTTGGCTCTTTACGGGATTAAATGTATTGCGTTCGGAAATGATAGCCAAATATAACCTCGGAGCGTTTCAGTTTTCTCAGGATTACATTTTCTTTTATGACCAGTTGGAGAAGTCAAATCTCTTTCTGTCGTTGATTATTCAGCATATAAAGGAACCGTTGGACAGTAAGGATAACGAATGGCTGCTAAAGAATGCAATAGGTGACGGAGGTCAATTCACAGGAGTTTCAGACCTTATTATGAAATATGGTCTTGTGCCGTCGAGTGTTCAGCCTGAGACCTATAATTCCGACAATACGCGAAAGATAAGCGAATTGATTACCCTTAAATTAAAGGAATACGCTTTGGAATTGCGGGATATGTATGCCAATAAAAAGGCTTCGCAGTTGGAGAATCGCAGAATAGAAATGTTGTCTGTGATTTACAGAATGTTGGTTTTGGCTTACGGAGAGCCGGTTAAGGAATTTACATACACACTTCGCGATGCCGCAGGAAAGGAATTAGCAACCAAAACCTTCACACCAAAATCCTTTTACACGGAATACATAAATAGAGACCTGACCAACGATTATGTAATGTTAATGAACGACCCTTCTCGTGATTATTACAAACTTTATGAGATTGAATACGACCGTCACGTTATTGATGGGCATAATTGGCAATATATCAATCTTCCTATTGAGGACATAAAACAGGCTGCCATAGCGTCAATAAAGGACAGCACTATGATGTATTTCTCCTGTGATGTGGGTAAATTTCTCAATTCGGAGAAAGGACTTTTGGATATAAACGAATACGACTACGAATCGCTCTTCGGCACTGCCTTTCCTATGGACAAGAAACAGCGAATTCAGACTTTTGCAAGCGGCTCTTCGCATGCCATGACTCTTTGTGCTGTGGATTTGGACAAGGACAATAATCCAAAGAAATGGCTGGTTGAAAATTCATGGGGAGCGTCTTCGGGATGGCAGGGACACCTTATTATGACCGACAAATGGTTCAATGAATATATGTTTCGTTTGGTTGTGGAGAAGCAGTATTGCTCTTCGAAGGTATTGGACGTGCTTAAACAGAAGCCGATTATGCTTCCGCCGTGGGATCCTATGTTTTCACCCGACACCGATTCCGATACCGACACCGTGAATAATAATAACGAAATGGCGTTAGACCGTTACGACACAAAGCAAGACAACGAAAACGCCAACCTTACGGACGATGAATCCACTGTATTCGAGGATGATTCGGAGGAAGCGTGGTATAAAATTACCGAAATGGACGACCTTTACAACAACATCAGCAACAATTTGGACGCAATGACCGAAGAGGACTCCGACAACCTGTTACAATTTGTCAGATACGCCGATGACGAGAGCCGAATAGAGCCTTATAATAATGAGGATAACCTTCGTCCTATCAATACTTTGTATCGTGTTTATAAGTACCCCGAAGGCAACAACATAATCTACATCGGCGAGGTCATTTTCAACGAAAATCAGGCTTGGGACTTCTTTTACGAACGTATCTACAACGACGGCAAACTTGTGTTCTTTTCTCGTAAATACAACACGTTCAATTCGGGTTGCACACAGGTCGCTTTCGAGTGTTCAAAGTACTATTGGTCACCACAGAACAAACTGATACGCAAGACATACGACATTTACGACGTGCATAACAACAAACTGAGCAAAAGCAACTGCTGGATGCTACGAGAGAATTACGAAAAATATCCGTTCTTAACGGACTTCCTCGCCGCCAACCCGCTGTCCATAATGACGGAATAAGGTTTCGGCGACACATAACTCTTTGTCTTTATTTTTCATTTTAATTTATAAATGTATTTAATGGGGGTTACGATGGGATCTATTTTAGATTCTGTTGTACCCTTTTTTTTTTACATTTTTTGGGAATCCCGACTTATTTTCACCAAATCTCATTATATTTTTCCAAAAAATCACTATAATTTCATTAAATCTCACTATAATTTTGTGAAAACCCGTTATATTTTCACAGAATCCCGACTTATTATCCCCTAACCCCATTATATTTTTCCAAAAACCCCTTTCAAAAGTACCCTAACCCCGTTTCATTTCGGCGAAAGCCCGTTTCAAAATTTTTAGGGCGGGATTTCGTTAGGAGACTTTCGCCGAAAGTCAAAATAAGTTTCGCCGAAAGTTAAGTGGACTTTCGGCGAAACCCTCCTCCACTTTCGGCGAAAGTCAAGTAAGGTTTCGGCGAAAGTCTCCTAACGAAATCCCGCCCTAAATTTTTGAAACGGGGTTAGGGTACTTTTGAAAGGGGTGCTTGGGAAATTATAATGGGGTTCAGGAAAAATTGAAAGCGGTTTTTGGAAAATTATGACGGGATTTTGCAATTTTGAGCCTTCGTTTTGTGATTATGAAAACGAATTTAATGACTGTAAATTAGGATGTTATGATAACGATGTTTGGTAATTTGAAAATTTATTGTAATTTTGCAACCGCAAATCAAGCAAACGATAATCTAATTTCTAAAAGTATGACAAGAGAAGAAATAAACGCAAAAGTAAAACATTTTTTGGTGGAAGAGATTGAGGTTGAGGAAACTGCAATAACGCCGGAGGCTCACCTGAAAGACGATTTGGGCATTGATAGTTTGGACTTCGTGGATATTGTTGTGATTGTTGAGCGTTATTTTGGCTTCAAAATAAAGGCGGAGGAAATGGCTAACGTCCAAACCCTAAGCCAGTTCTGCGATTACATAGAGGCAAAGGTCGGCAACAAAGAGGGCTAATGACTCCTGCAAAACGCTGGAAGGGTTCAACGGGCGGCGGTTGGACGGGGCAGATGCTGCTTCTTGTGTTGTTTCGGCTTGGTTTGCTGCGTTTTAGTTACGTTTTTATGGCGGCGATTGTGCCGTTCTATATGATTTTTAACCGCAAGGGTTTCAACGCAATCTATTCTTATTTTCGTCTTCGTTTGGGTTATTCTCGTGCAAAAGCGTTCCGTAAAACTTATCGCAATCATTATCTTTTCGGACAGGTGATTCTGGATCGTTTTGCGGTCTTTGCAGGAAAACGGAATTTGTTTTCGGTGGAAGTGATTGGCGAAGAGTATTTTACGAAACTTTCCAACGGAACAACAGGTTTTGTGATGGCTAATTCACACGTTGGTAATGCGGAAATAGGAGGCTATTTGCTGAAAGCCAAAGCAAAAAAGGTCAATGTCCTTGTGTATCACGGCGAAACGAAAGTCGTAAAGGCAAATCGTCAAAGGATTTTGGAGGAAAATAATATCGCTTTAATACCTGTTCAAAACGATATGTCGCATATTTTTTTCATCAATTCGGCACTACGTAACGGAGAGATACTCAGCGTTTTCTGCGACAGGACATATTTAACTGACGAAAGGTCAAACAAGATACGGCACTGCAATTTTATGGGAGCAAAAGCGGCGTTTCCAATAGGGACTTTTGAGTTGGCGGTACGGTTTAAGATGGAAATGATAGCCCTTTTTGCGGTAAAGAAATCGGCACGGAAATACGTGATTTACGTTTGCCCGCTGTCCATTGAGCCGTCGGCAACAACCAAAGAAGAAAAGGTGATGATGTATCTTGATAAGTACGTTACGGAATTGGAAACCGTTCTTTCGCAATACCCCGAACAATGGTTTAATTACTACGATTTCTGGGATTTATCCCCCGAATGAACATCACAAAACAAAAAAAGAGCAGATTGAATTGACAATCTGCTCTTTTTTTATCGTGATGTGTAGTTATTGAACAATCAATTTTGCTGTTGAAACGCCATTCCGTGTCAATATCTGCACCATATAAATTCCTTTATTGAGATTCCGGCAGTTCATTTGCATTGTGTAGTGTCCTGCACGGTGAGATCCGCGTTCCATAGTGGAGATAAGTCTTCCGTTAAGGTCGTAAAGTTTGAAACTAACCTTGGTATCGGTTGGAAGATAGTAGTTTATGCTTGTTTCTTTTTGGGCAGGGTTTGGATAGATGTCCAATTTAACGCTGCTGTTTTCTGCTACGTATCTGTTGATGTCGTCAATGCTTACAACAGAATCCAACTGTGCTACCGTATCTCCGAAATATGCGTAAAGCCCTTTGCCGTAGGTTGCTGCGTAAATAGCACCCGGTGCTTCCGTTGCACAATACATATTCCACGTAGGGGTGTTTGCTTCATATTCAACGTAACTTCTGAAAGGTTGATTGTTAGTTTGCTGCACCAGTTTATAGACAGGAACATTAGGAACGCCCTCCATCTTTTCCCATTCCACAGGATTAGCCGTGAAATCATTTGTTTTCCATACGCCGTCCTCTGCTCCTATGTAAGCGATATGTCCGTTTGTATTCTTCATACTTTCAATCAGTGCCGTGAATACGGGTTTAATAGCAGGGATATTATCAGTTGTGTTAGGGTCTATACCTGTTATATCGGTGAAAGAAACAGACGCTCCTGCAGCCATAGCATTTGTTGAACGCATAACGCTTGCCGAATTCTTAAAGTCTCCGAATGTGATAATTAAATTATTATTGTTGTTTCTGTCCGTTGCTATTGAAGTAATAATTCTTGTTACCGAAAGAATAGTGTCTATCGTTAATGGATTTGGCATATTCATTCCGGGTGAATTATAAAAGGTTCCTGTTACCAATTCATGGTCGGTTAAATGAGCAGCAAGCAAGCCTGTAATTCTAACCAATGTAGAAGCTGCTCCTTCTTCAAGGGCTACAAACAAAGTATTTCCGTCAGCACTTGCAGATAAACAATGAACCTTTGAGCCGGTAGGGACCGGAAATATATTAGCCCAAACCAAATCATTAGAATAATCTGTCTGTCCTACACTTGCGATAACGTATTTTGAAAAATCCAAAATATCGTTGCAAGCATATACTGCTTTAACTGAAGCAAAGAACAATCTGGATTGAACAGGGTCTTGAACGGTTATTGACATTGGTCCAAGGGTGGAATCCTGTAATTGTATGCTATCTGTAAGTGTATGATAGAACGGATAATTCAACGGATGGGTAGAACTCTTGACTAATACGGAATCTCCCGGTAAAATCCAAGCTCCGTATTTCCATTCGTCACCTGACGATGTACCGCCAATGCGTCCGTTTATAATTGTATTAATATCTATTACCATTTTTGTAGAGTCAGGAACACTTGTAGCGTTGATAGATTCCCATAAACACATAGGTGCATTTATAGGGTCACTATCGTCAGGTGCAAGATATTGCGGCAAGAGTTGCAAGTCTCCTACCTTAAAATTCCATGTAGTTGTATTCACATCATAATATGAATTATTGTTGCTGTATGTTCTTGTTAAAGTAGTATATGGTCTTGCGAGGATAGCAGGTTTAACATAACTTGGAGAAATTTTTTCAAAGCCCGATGCTACAACCGAACTGCCCGAAAAATCCCAGCCATAATTACTATACTCATAATCATATAAAACATTATCATAATAACCTATACTGTTTGGAGACCAAATCATATCTCCATTTACATTGGTTTTATAATTTATGGTTAAAGTATTTCCTTCTACGTTAACTGTATAATTGGTTGAAGTAAAATAGAAGTATTGCGAACCATCTACGATAATAGTTGTATCATTTATTTGATTCCATATTATTTCATCGTCTGTATTTACAAAAATACTTTTGCTTGCTTTTGGAATATAAACTATAGCATTGCTTTGTGCCGCACCAAAGACAGAACCGTCGGCAGACACCGCAACATCATAAAACTGAACTGTGTTCATCCCCTTTATTGATAACTGCCATGCGAATTCAGGCAAGGCTGGTACATAAGGAGAAACTTCTCTGTAAATAAATACTCCTCCGTCAGTAGTAAGAACCATCATTAAAGAATCTGCTTTGGTTTGAGGATTTTCTTTCATTAGAATGCTGTGTATGTTATCAGCAACCCAATTACTGTCTGATATGTAAGCATTAGAATAGGCTTCCGTTTTCCACAAATAAAGACCTGTACCCCCTGTGTTGTTATTATCATATCCCATTAAGAGATAACTTATTGCGCTTGAAGTCCTCAGTTTAGCACCCATATATACTTTTTCGTACTCTCCTCTGTCATCAACAAAAAGACTTAAGCCTTCATCCAAACTGTTTGCATAATAATAATATGCTTGTGAAGCAGCCATTGCTCTTGTCCATGCTACGTTATCCAAACTTCTTGTACGGAAAACCCCATCGAGATTAGAACCTGCTTCTGCTCCTACTGCTGCATACAGAGTATTAGGATCATTGATACCAAAAGAAATTACTATTCTGCCAAGGCTTGTTGGAGTAGGAGATATACCGATGTTATTTTTAGTAAGGATATTGGTATAAGTAGTTACATCATCAGGATTGTTTATGGCAATCTTATAGTCGGAAACGTTTGCTCCACCTATGGTTGAACCACTAATTCCATAAGCCACTGCAATTCTACCATTTTTATTTACTTTAATATCACTTACAAAGATAGAACCTGCTGAAGCACCTGTTATTGTTACATTGTTCCAAGTTGCTCCTCCGTCATTGGAATACTTCAAGTTCTTTGTCAATCCAACGAAAATAGTATTGCCTAAACTCGCCATATTATTTACATACGTCCATTCGTCTGTTCTGTCATATTTTACAGGGCGTGTGTTTGCTAAAGAAACAAAGTGCATGTTGCTTTTTGCATAAGCATACTTTGCCGAATCGGTAGCCAAAGACGCTGTCCAGTTTGCATTAGACCAGTTGTCCAATTTATAAACTCCATTACCTAATTGACCATTTACGGCATTATTTACCCCTTGTATTGGAGAGGTTGAGTTGTAATAACTTTCACCTGTTCCAACATAAACCGTTCCATCTTCGGTTTGACAGATAGCAGTAACCGCCGTACTTGCATTTTCGCCTTCGCCGAGTTGAATTTCTTCCCAGTTTTTTCCATTATTTACACTGATGTAGAAACCACCTGCAACGCCGCCTGCATACATTACATCGCTGTTGTATTTATCAAACACAACGCTACGAACTCGTCCTCCTATATTTTCAGGACCTAACTTTACCCAATCAGAATTTTGAGCCATTAGACTCAATGAAGAAAGGGTTAATACCGTAATCAAAAATACTTTTCTGATTTTCATAACTTAAATTATTTTATTATTTTATAATCCACTTTATTTTAAGGGGCAAAAGTACAAAAAAAAGATTTACTACAAAAGAAAAAACAGAAAATTTTTTATCTCTGAATGTCTATTGTTTGATAATCAAGCATATAAAACTAATCATAAAATCATATTTATTCTCAAAATAGAATGAAAAAAATCGGTTTTAGAGCAAAAAAAATCGGTTTTACTTCTAAATTTCAATTTTTTGTTTTCCATCTTTGAAACTTTTTTTCTCAAAAAAAATGAAAATAATTTGGTGGTATTAATATTTTTTGTACCTTTGCAGCCGATTAAAATTATAAAATGTCAATCAAATGATAAGGAAAATAAAACAAAATAATATAAAAAATAAT
>JAISTG010000100.1 GCA_031272705.1 Bacteroidales bacterium
AGAAACATTTATAATCAGTACATTAGGTTCAATCCTGCTGCGACACCGGATTTGCGTGCGGCGTTAGGACTTCACATTCCTGACACGACCAAAACGCCGATTCACGTGCCTAATGAAGCCCCTGCGTTTGAGATAAATTTTTTAACTCATTTGCGACATTTTATAATTTTCGGGCATTATAATTCGCTGGGAAAAATCCTGAGGGGATTGCCGAAAGGTGCAACAGGTGTTGAAATTTGGCAAAAGATTGGTGGCGACGAACCGCCGACTTATGACGAAATGACTTTTCTGGGTGAAGAGTCAAAAAGTCCGTTTATGGTGGAGTTTTCGGCGGAACATTTTGGTCAAAAAGTCTGGTACGCCGTTCGTTACTACAATTTCAAACACGAATACAGTGCGTGGTCGGCAATCAAAATGGCATTAGTGAATTAAAATAATAAAACATAGTAAAAATTTAATAATTAAATTCAAATGAAAAAAGCATTTAATTGGGCGAAAGCCCGCAGGATTATGAGCAAATTTCTTTGCTCTGTAATGATAGCAACGGCTATCGTAAGTTTCTCATCGTGCAGTGATGATGACGATGAAGATAATAATTCTCCAACAACAGTTTCTATTAATAATGATCACGATAACTCTCTAAGGTATATAAAAATAGGTTGTTATAAAGATTCAGAACAAATTGATGTTATAAACTTGGGAACGATGGAACGAAGAGAAACTCGTACTGTAACAATTCCTGAAGATTGTAATAAAGTTATAATAAGATTTTGGACCTATGTACCCATGGAAACAGAAGTAATATCAGACGTAATATCAATAAGAAAGGGACAAGATAATCTTTTTTATGCAACAGCATTGATGATGTAAAAAAACAAATTGTATTGGAGATAACAATAAGCCAGATAAAGAATATGTTGTCGGGCTTTTTTGTATTAAGAAAAAGTAGTACTTTTGCAAAACAAAAAAACACTAAAATGAAAAAAATTAAATTAACTTTATGTTGTGTTTGCTTCATTAGCACACTGACATTTGCTCAAACAGAAAGAAAGCATCATTTTGGTTTGGGACTTTCTACTGATCTTTTTTCGGGTGAAGTGGATTTTGACAATTTCAAAATGCATACTTTTGAATATGATGATATTTGTATTTTTGAAAATCTTCCTATGGTAAAATTATATTTGCATAGGGCGATATTTATTGGTATGTCTTTTGAGTATGAATATAATTTTGCTAAAAGATGGTCAGTTGCAACTCGGTTAAAATACAATTTCAGAGACCAATTCTATCACTATGAGTTTTCTGATTATAGTGCTGTAGAAGACAAAAGGGTTTCTTCTATGGCAGGACTTGTTGTAACATTAAATGATTTGGAAGTGCCGTTATTGCTTAATTACAAAATACCAATGGCACAAAACACCTTATTTGTTGTTCAATTAGGAGCGGGATTAAGTTTTAACGTTTCTAAAACAGTACCTAATTTTGATGGAAAAGTTTATGCTGTAAGTGTAATAGACCGAACTTATCATATAGATTTTGAAGTATTGAAAACTACTACATACTTTTTGAATTTTGGAATTGCATTTGAATCTGTGTTTAATAATCACAAACTTCAAACACGACTTTCCTATACTATGTATCCGGAAGGTTTGTACAAATGGAATCATTACATTACTGGGAATGATATATCAACCGAGTTATATATGAATCCTTTTTCTCAAAACAATATAGAAGTTGGTTTGGCTTTCTTTTGGTAAATAAAAATGGTCTATACTCAATAAGCCCGATAATTAAGTTTGTCGGGCTTTTGTTTTTATCCGTTAAGCCGGAAATTCCCGCGTGCTGTAATTAGATTTTAGTTTTGTCAAACGAAATTTGTTGATAATCAAAGATAATTATAGCCCTGCGAAAAATTAGTTTATCAGTTTATAAATTTTATATACTTTTGTGGTTCTTAACAGGATAAATTTGAATGAAACTTTTAACGGAAGTAAATATCGCAAAGGCAGCAACAAACATAAGCCATAAAGACAGCATAATGCTTCTCGGTTCGTGCTTTTCGCAAAATATCGGCGAGAAATTGAGCATCGGCGGCTTCCGAACGCTCATAAATCCTTTTGGAACGATGTATAATCCTTTCTCAATAGCGGAATCGCTTGATTATATTATGTTTCGCAAGGATTTTAACAGCAATGACACGTTGCAAAACGGCGATGTATGGAAGTTAATACCCTGTCACGGAGAGGTCTTTGGCTATTCGCAAACAGAGGTTTTGGAAAAGGCTAAAGCAAAACAGGCAGAGGCTAATTCTTTTCTTAATAATAAACCTGTGATTGTACTTACGCTCGGCACGGCATTCGTTTATACGCTAATCAAAAAGCAACGCATTATGGCAAACTGTCATAAGATAAATGCCAAAGAAATATCCAAAGGAATGATGTCCGTTACTGAAATTACGGACGTGCTTTCTGTTGTGTTGGAACGGTTGAAGGAAATGTACGAATGCCGTATAATTATCACCGTAAGCCCTGTTCGGCACTGGCGGGAAGGCTTTCGAGACAACCTTTTAAGCAAATCAACGTTGCATTTGGCGGTTGCGGAATTGGAAAAGAAGGGTTTGGCGGAGTATTTTCCCGCTTACGAAGTGGTCTTTGACCAATTGAGAGATTACAGATACTATTCCGATGATTTGTTGCATCCTAATAATCAAGCCATAGAGGTCATTTGGAACAAGTTTTCAGCCGCTTATTTTGACGAAACGACAATAAACCTGTGTAGAAAGTGCGAAAAATTACATTCAATGCGGAATCATCGTCCGTTATATCCGCAATCGGTTGAATGGAAACAACACATTGAAAGAACATTAGCATTAGAAAAAGAGATAGAAAACGACTTTAATAAACCGAAATAAAAAAACATTAACACAATATCAAAATTAAATTAAAATGAAACTTGAATTTTTAGGAGCAATACGCGAAGTTACAGGCAGCAAACACCTCATCACAACAAAGAAAGGAAAAAAGATACTGCTTGATTGCGGGGCTTATCAGGGCAAAGGGTTGGAAACAGATGCACTGAACAGGGATTTGGGATTTGAGGCAAGGGACATTGATTTCATTGTTCTGTCGCATCCGCATATAGATCACAGCGGATTGATACCTTTCTTATATAAACTTGGATTTATGGGAACGGTGTTCTGTACTCCCGCAACGAGGGATCTGTGTGCCATAATGCTGGAAGACAGCGGCAGAATACAGGAAGCCGACACCCGAACCTTTAATAAAAAACCCGAACGTCAGGGATTGGAACCCATAGAACCAATCTATACGGCGGAGGATGCAAGAGGTGCTATGCAGTTATTCGTAAGCATTCCTTATAATAAGAGGTTTGCCATTTGCGATGAGGTCTCTTTGCTTTTCACGGATAACGGACATATTTTAGGCTCTGCTACTTGTAATCTCACAATAACGGAGGATGAAAAGACAATACGGCTTTCCTTTTCGGGTGATATAGGCAGATACGCCAAGCATATCCTCAAAGACCCTCAGCCTTTTCCGCAGGCAGATTATGTAATTATGGAATCCACTTATGGCGACAGGCTGCATCATAATTTGGATAAGGCGGAACAGATGTTGTTTCAAGCCGTTGTGGATACGTGTTGTAAGAAAAAAGGAAAACTGATTATACCTGCCTTTGCCGTGGGTCGTGCTCAGGAAATCATATTTGCTCTTAACAAATTATGGGAAAAGGGACTTATGCCGCGGATTGACGTTTATGTTGATAGCCCTTTGTCGCTTAATGCCACCAATATCCTGCGTCTGCACAGCGAATGCTTTTCCGAAGATTTACAGGAATACATTAAAACAGACCCCGACCCCTTTGGATTTGAATCCTTGCACTATATCCAATCTGCCGAACAGTCCAAACGCTTAAACTTATTGAACAAACCGTGCATCATTATTTCGGCTTCGGGTATGATGGAAGCGGGACGCGTTAAACACCATTTGGCAAACAACATATCCAATCCCCATACCACTATCCTTGTGGTGGGCTATTGCGCCCCCGCAACTCTGGGACATAAAATAGCCAGGGGCGACAAAAGGGTATCCATCTTTGGTATTTGGCACACGGTACGGGCAGAGGTTCGCATCCTTGACTCGTATTCTGCTCACGGAGACCGAGATGAAATGTTGCGATGGCTGTCCTGTCAGGACAAAAAATCGTTACGAGGCATCTACCTCGTACATGGTGAGGAGAAAACTCAGGAACATTTTGCTAAAACCCTCATAGACAACGGATATAACAACGTATCAATACCCCATAAAACCGAATCCGTAACCCTATAATCCCGTTTGGGAAACCTCCGAACGAGATTCCGTTTTCACGAAACCTAGGTTTCGTGAAATTGAAACCTAGGTTCCAAAAAAATAAAACCTAGGTTTCGTGAAATTGAAACCTAGGTTCTAAAAAAATAAAACCTAGGTTTCGTGAAATTGAAACATAGGTTCTAAAAAAATGAAACCTAGGTTTCGTCAAATTAAAACCTAGGTTCTAAAAAAATGAAACCTAGGTTTCGTGAAATTGAAACGCCGTACCATAACCACGGAATCACTCCTTATATATATAAGGTGTGGTAATATGAATTTTTTTTATTACTTTTGCACCCTCAAACTTTAAATCAATTACAAAAGATGATGGAACAAGTTAATGCCAATCCTAACCTGATTTACTGGGTTATATTTATTGCTGCAGCCGTTTTGAGTTGGGCTGTCAGTTATTCTTTGAAAAGAAAGTTCGCCGAATACTCAAAAATCCCAACCAATAACGGATTAAGCGGAAAAGAAATAGCCGAAAAGTTTCTACACGACTCGGATATATTTGATGTGAAAGTAGTTTGTACCGAAGGTCAATTGTCCGACCATTACAATCCTGCCGACAAAACCGTTAATCTTAGTAAAGAAGTGTTTTTCGGAAGAAATGTTGCGGCGGCTGCCGTTGCTGCTCACGAATGCGGTCATGCCGTGCAGCATGCACACGCTTATTACTGGTTGAGTTTGCGTTCCAAACTTGTACCTGTGGTTTCTTTTGCGTCTAAATGGGTGATGTGGGTTCTTTTGGCAGGGATGCTTATGATTAAGGCTTTCCCTTCCTTGATGCTCTTTGGTATTATCCTTTTTGCATTTACCACTTTGTTCAGTTTCGTAACATTACCCGTTGAAATAAACGCATCACAAAGGGCTTTGGTGTGGTTACGGGCACATGACGTAACTTCCAATGAGAGCCATTCAAAAGCCGAACATGCTTTAAGACTTGCTGCCTATACTTATGTTATTGCCGCATTGTCTTCATTGGCAACACTGCTTTATTACATTATGCTCTATATGGGACGCAGAGACTAAAAACGTTATCCAATGGCTATAAGGCAGTTTCTCAAAACAAAACTTTTTTGGACTAATTTTGCCGTAATACTTGTTGTTTTTGCGGCAATACTCTTTGCTGTGTTCAAATTGTTAAGTGTTTATACCCGACACGGAGAAGAGTTTCCTCTTCCCGATATTGAGGGCTTACAACTTGCGGATTTGAAAACATCAAAAGAACTTAGTCCGTTTGAAATAGTGATTATAGACAGCATTTTTACGGAAGGCAAACCCGAAGGCATTATTCTCAAACAAGACCCCGTAGCAGGAACGAAAGTAAAGAAAGGAAGAAAGATTTATGTCATTGTTACGTCTCACACGGGTGAAATAATAGCAATGCCGAACTGTACGGATCAAAGTGTAAGAATGGCAGTACAGCAAATTACAGCGGCAGGTCTGCGTATCGGTTCTTTGATTTTTAAATCGGGAGATATATCCAACATAGTTGTAGGACAGAAGTACGAAGGGCGACCCGTGAATCCGAATGCTAAAATAAAGAGAGGTTCTGCCATAGACCTGATAGTAGAAATCAGCAATGATAATACCACAACTCAAATTCCGAATATACTTGGCTTAACCGAACAGGAAGCAGAACAGGCTTTGTGGTCGGCATCATTAAACGTTGGAACAAAAACTTACGATGGCAAAAAAGATACGGATCATTCAAGAGTTGTTGGTTTTGATCCTCCTTATCGCAGTTTTACTATTGGTTCTGCTGTTTCCTTGATGTTTGCCAACGACACTAAATCCAATTACAAATCAAAACTCAACGAATTCAAAACGCAGGAATCCGATTTGGATACAATAAACATTCCTTCCGAAGAAGATTTTACAGAATAATAAGTTACCGAAATGAATAATTACGAATTGATTGACGGCAAAGCAATAGCCAAAGAAATAAAACGTGAAATCGCAATGCAGGTTGCGGAATTGATAGACAGCGGAAAGCGTTCGCCACACTTGGTTGCGGTCATTGTTGGCGAAGATGGGGCAAGCCTTTCTTACGTTGCCGGCAAGGAAAAGCAGAGTCGCGAGGTTGGATTTATTTCCTCCGTTTATCGTCTGCCGGAAGAAACTACCGAAAAGGAATTATTAGAAATGGTTTCTTTCTTAAACAATGATATTGAGGTTGATGGCTACATTGTTCAACTGCCTCTGCCGAAGCATATCAACGAACAGAAAATTCTTAATGCAATCGCACCCCATAAGGATATAGATGGCTTTCATCCTATGAACATTGGACGAATGACTCTCGGACTTCCGTCATATATTCCCGCTACTCCATTGGGTATCAAACTGCTGCTGGAACGTTCGGGCATAGAAACACAAGGCAAACATTGCGTTGTGGTAGGTCGCAGTAACATTGTAGGGACACCGATAGCCATTCTGCTTTCTCGGAATGCAAAAAATGCAAACTGTACCGTAACTCTTTGCCATTCAAAGACTGAAAACCTGAAAGACATCTGCCTTACAGCCGACATTCTTATTGTTGCAATCGGACGACCAGCCTTTATAACAGCCGATATGATAAAAGAAGGTGCGGTTGTTGTTGATGTTGGCATTCACAGAATAGAGGATGGAAGTGAGAAGGGCTATCATATTGTTGGAGATGTTGATTTTGAAAATGTTAAACATAAATGCAGTAAGATAACACCTGTTCCCGGCGGCGTAGGAGCAATGACTATCGCAAGCCTGTTACATAATACTTTAATGGCTTACAGGAAAGAAATTTACGAATAAACTTTCCGTGTTCCGTAATTTGATTATAGCAAATTATAATCAAATTATAGCAAACTGTAATCAAATTCCGGCGTTCTGTAATTTGATTCTAATATTCTGTAATCAAATTATAATTTTCTGTGATGAAGAAAATGAAGGTTTCTTTCAATTTTCTGCGAAAGCATCATTTAGGAACTGGTCTAACGACTGCTCTTTTGTAAGGTTGAATTTCTTTTTTATTCCGCTATTTGAAATTTTCCCTTTAATAGATTTATTGCTTCCAAGTCAAGTTTTGCACTATCATTTTTTAGTTTGAAACTTTGTTCCACCAAATGTGTTATTTCTTTCATTATATCAGCGCTAAGAATAGGAATATCAAAATTTTCAATTCGTTTTTCTCTTAAATGAGGAATTGTTGCGGCAATTACTGTTGAACGCAATGCTTGAAAATAACCCGTGTATTTGTTTGATAATATAGCAAAAAGATATTCTGGAGTAATTCCATATTTTTGTTTTGCCTCTTCTTTTAATCGTATTCGCAAAATTCCAGATGATATCATCACTTTATCATTTTTCGTTACCATTGCGGTAATACCTATCTTCCCATCCTTTGTGAATAAAATATCTTTTGTTTGTAAATCTTGTTTAAACATATTATAGATTTCTCTTTCTACAAAATTATCCGGCAACTGATTTACTGCAAAATTTACTAAATCTCCTGTACGAATAAATGGAATATCTGTATCATTGCGGTCAATGAAATCAATATAATTTTCACTTCCAGGTTCATCGCCTTTTTTGAATGTTGCAATACTACCAAGTTTTACTATTTGATGTTTAGATTTTATCTTATCTATTGCTTGGGTATAGTATGGAGAAAATTGTTTTGGTATCCAAAAATTAGTTCGTTGCAATTCATTTAAAGATGTTGTAAAATAGTTTTTTGTATTGCTAATAGTTTGCCCGCTTTTCCATTTTTTGAATTGATTAAGAATTTCTGGAATATCATCTTTTTCTATTTCAATTCCACGTCTATTATGACCACAAAAATAAGCAATACCCATAAAAATCTCATAATTTTCTTGTTCCTTTTCTTTATTCTTCTTTTCAAAAAACAACAAACTTGTTTTCGTTTGTGTATTTGGTTGAAATGTTTCTTTGCAAACGTCAATGATTGCTATTATTTTTACTCTTTCCAATAGCCATTGTCTCAAATACGATACACTTTCGTTGAAAATTCCGTCAGGTAAAACTATACCCATTTTCCCATTAGATTTTAATAACTGCAAACATCTTTCTATAAACAAAATTTCTGGTGCTTCATGGTCTTTTAATTTTCCTTTACAAAAAACATTATCTTTTGTTTTCCATTTATGTCCTAAATCAAATTGTTTTAATTTATTTTGACCTTCAACTTTAATAGATTTTCCAAATGGAGGATTTGTTAATATAATATCAAAACTATTAAATTCTATATTTATTTGCGTTTGCTGTTTCCAATTAGTAGGGCTTTCCAAACTATCTTCACAAAAAATTCCCGTAGTTCCATCTCCAACTAAATTCATATATGCTTTGGCTACTTTGCTCAAAAAATAATCTTTGTCAATACCTCTAAAGTTTTTTGTTGCGACATTTATCTTTTCTCTGTTTTTTTCTACATCAGTCCATCCTAATTCAGTATATTTATTATCTATCTGCTCCCAAACATATTTTAATGACTCTATTAAAAATCCACCACTACCACAGGCAGGGTCAATTATTCTATCATTCTCTGTTGGCTGCAAAATATCAACAATCATTTTTACAACATTGCGAGGTGTGAAAAATTGTCCCTGTCCTCCTTTCAATGCATGGTCAATAAATGTTTCAAAAGCATCAGCAATTACATCTCTTTCACAATCCATCAGAGAATAATTTTGCAATTCACCAATTATAAAAACAATGGAGTTTGTATCCAATGTTATTTTATCTTCATCGTCAATAACTTCAGGATGTTTTGTTTTTACTTCTTCAAACAAATTCAAAATACGATTTTCAACATCTTTTGGATTTTCATCAATTCCTGCACGAAATCTTACTATATCTTTTTGAGCAGTATATTTTTCATCATAAATTTTACAGAAAATAATGTTTATCAGTTGTTGTGCTAAAACTTCGTCACGAGTTGCCCCAACAGTATTGGCTGCTAAATGATTGCGAATAGATTTGAATATGGCTTTGAGATTATGTGTAGGTTTTAAATCAGCACGAGTAAATTTTCCAATATCTTCCAAACGTTGTGTATAACGAGGAATATTGGGAATTTCTTCAAAATAAATTTTACCATTTGGCTTCAAAAATTTTCGCAGAAAAAATCGTTCACTTCCATTAAACCAAACGCCCAAATATGCAGAAGAAAGAGTTAAATAATCTTCAAGTTGAGTTCTACCGTCTTTACGCGTTTTCTTTTTACATTCAACAACAATGTAAAGGTCTTTATCATCTTTTTTATCATTGCTGAATACGGCAATATCAACAGGATATTCCTTTTTTATATCAGAAGGACTGCGTTTTACCCTGTGTTGAGGATGTGTTTGAATATGAGTCTTTGGGTATTCATAATCTTCAACTAATTGTTTTGAAAATATTTGAACAGCCTCAACTTCTTCCGGTGTTGCATTTACTTCAATACCTGATACATAATCAATCAATTTTGAATTTTCATTTTTTGCCATATCTATAAAATTTTTGGCAAAATTACTAAAATTTAGAATATAAAACGTCAAAAATTATTCTTCGCAGTTCTTATTTTGCTTAATTTTAGTTTGTAATAAATTGTAATCAAATTATAATTTTCTGTGATGAAGAAAAAGAAGGTTTCTTTCAATTTTCTGCGAAAGCATCATTAAGAAACTGGTCTAACGACTGCTCTTTTGTCAGGTTGAATTTCTTTTTTATCCTATTCTTAATTACCCAGACAGACTGCGGCGAAACATTCATCTTGCCGGAAATATCTTTGACGTTCATACGTAAATAAAACAGCATACAATACATCAATTCTCTGTCCGATAAAGTTTCAACAGCAAGTTCCTGCAAGACTTTTGCCTGTTCCGTGTTTATATGTTGCATTTCGTCGTAAGTTTTGTTGTCCTGTTCGTGCTGTTT
>JAISTG010000022.1 GCA_031272705.1 Bacteroidales bacterium
ACATAGGCTTCCGTTTGGCTTGCAGTTCAAAATAAATCCTTTGTGCAAGCAAGCAAGCAAGAGACAGGAGGAGTTTTGCCAAAAAGCGAAGGGAAGCGGAGCGACCGAAGCAAAAGGCAAAACTCCTTGCGGGCGAAGCCCGCAAAAGACCGCCGCAGGCGGTCAAAAAATTTTTTTGATAAATAGAAAAACCGGAGAGATTTATACCCTCACTTTGAAACAAAAGAGAGAGATTTATACCCTCACTTTGAAACAAAAAAGAGAGATTTATACCCTCACTTTGAAACAAAAGAGAGAGATTTATACCCTCACTTTGAAACAAAATTCTTATTTTTGCAAAAAATTTAATGAGTATGTTTGAAAGAAATGTTATTGCAGAATTGGAACGATGGGCAGCGAATAGCAAACGCAAACCATTGATATTAAGAGGTTCGAGACAGGTTGGCAAAACAACTCTTGTTGAGAGTTTTGCTGAAAAGTTTGAGAATTATCTCTATCTAAATTTTGAGAAAAGCCCCAGTGCAATGGCTCTTTTTGAAAAAGAACAGGAAATATGCGACCTTATGACGGATATTTTTCTGTTTTGCGGTAAAGAAAAAATGACAGGAAAAACGCTTTTGTTTATTGACGAAATACAAAATTCAAAAATAGCAATAACCAAACTTCGCTATTTTTACGAGGGAAAAATACCCGATTTGTATGTAATTGCAGCCGGTTCATTGTTGGAGACAATGTTGAATACAAAAATATCATTTCCTGTAGGACGTGTGGAGTATTTAGCGGTACGTCCCTGTACTTTCAACGAATTTTTAAGGGCAACCGGTGAAAAAATTTTAGAGGATGCATTACTAAATCAAAAAATACCCGAAGCCTTGCACGAAAAAACAATGAATCTATTCAATACATTCACTCTGATTGGAGGAATGCCCGAAGTGGTTGCTGATTACGCAGAAAACAGAGACTTTATGGGGCTGAACAGAATTTATGAAAGTTTGCTTACAAGTTACAGAGATGATGTAGAAAAGTATGCTCGAAACAGCATTATGAACCAAATTATTAGATACATTTTACAGGCAGGTTGGAAGTTTGCTGCCGAACGAATTACTTTAAGTGGTTTTGCTGATTCGGCATATAAGTCGCGAGAAATTGGAGAAGCATTTCGTACATTGGAAAAAACTTTTATTTTAGAACTCTGTCATCCTACTACTAATTCCGTCGTACCCATAAATAAAGACTTAAAACGTTCGCCAAAACTGTTTTGGCTTGATTGCGGACTCGTAAATTATGCTGCAAATGTACAAAAAGAAGTATTTGGAGCAAAAGATATTTTAGATGTGTGGCGTGGAAAAATTGCCGAACAGATTGTGGCACAAGAACTGTTGGCGTTAGATGATCGCGTTTCAAACCTGCGAAATTTTTGGGTGCGAAATAAAAAAGAATCTGATGCTGAAGTAGATTTTGTATTGCAATATGATGGAAAGGTAATACCTGTTGAAGTAAAATCAGGACATAATGCAAAATTGAAATCATTGCATTTGTTTATGAACGAATGTCCTCATAATACTGCAGTTAGAGTTTGGTCAAAACCATTTTCTATAGATGAAGTGAAAACGACCAAAGGCAAAGAATTTTATCTTGTTAATGTTCCGTTTTATTATGTATGTATATTGGAAAAGATTTTGGAAAAATTGTAATAGACTTAAAATAGAGTTTTATTCAATCATTAAAATCTTAAGGTTAAGCCTAATCCTGTCGGTGTTAAACCAAAATCCAATGAACACGAGGTTTGATTTGACTGACATTTGTTATTGTATAATTCAACCGAATGTTTAATATTTTGATTGCCGATATGTAAAAAAAGAAATGCCAATCCCACTTCTACACAACCACTTATAAGAAGAAAATTATATGCTCTTTTTACATTGGGCTTCAAATTACCTCCACTACCCAAATATCCACCAATAGGGTATCATATTGAAAATCCACCAATATATCCCAGTACATCAGCAAGTGTATGAAGTCCTTTGCCTGTATTATATAATCGCAACGCTTCCTTATTAGTTTGCAGGATGTCTCTGACTTGCGACTTAGTTAAAGCAATATCATTCTGCAAAATAAGACCTTTTTGATATACAAATGGTTCTCCTTCTTTGGGCAGTCTGTTTATCTCAATAATATCTGTTTGAGCAAAGCAAGTAACCATTGTTATCAAACTTAATCCAAATGAAATAAATATCTTGTTCATTAATTATTAGTAATTATATTTACAAATTCTTCCGGTAAAACGATATTATCAACATTTATTGCATCTACAAATAGGTTCGCAATTTCATTTATTTGAAATCCCGCAATGCCACAGCCTATTTTGGTTACCAAAAACTTTTTTTGATTATTTTTTCTTGCAAAAGATATAAATTCATCAACATAAGGACGGATTTCTTCAACGCTGTCAAACATGGTAGGAATAGCATAAGATTGTCCCTGCAAGCCAACGCCTTGACCAAGCACCGCTCCAAACTGCATAGCCACCCATGCCGCTCCTCCATAATGAAGCCCCTGTAAATTACTTCCAAATACAAACACTTCATTATCTGCAAGCGATGTAATGTTTTCCTGAGTAAATTCCCTTTTCATAAAGTTCTGTTAAATTGTAACTATTGACGAATAACACGCTTCGTTTCTTCGTCAATCATATCATCGTAAAAATGTTGTTTGTCAAGGTATTCTATGTTACGGACTTCAACATATTTCGGCATCCAACCATCATACATAGTGCATTTTGTCCAGTTAAAGAACTTGTCTTTTTCATATTTGTAATGGTAATCTATCGTTCGCACTCCCTTATCGTCAAAAGCAACCTCCGAAAGCACATATCCGTGCTGGTCATACTCGTAATTATAAGTCAAAATCAGTTTATTTTTTGCATTATATACACGTTTGGTGGCTATTTGGTTCTTTTCGTTCAGGTCATACTCCTCTCTACGAGTCTGCTTATCATTTCTTACGCTGGTTACTTCAACAATATCGTGCTTGAAATCACGTTTGTACATTACTTTTTCAACGTTTTTGTTTGCTCCATAGGTCGTTAAAGTACTGATAAGGCTGTCCTGCGGTCCGTAAAAGTATGAGGTACTGCTGCTTAAATCCATTCCATTCCCATAAATGACCTTTTTCTCCAACTGTCCTTTTTTATTGTAATCACGGGTCTCACGATAAACAACGGTATTTGCACCCGCACGACTTTGAGGGTACTCTGTAACAGTTATTTGCGACACTCTACCGATATATCCGTAATCATAATCGGTCTGGGATACGGGTTTGCCGTCAGCCTCCGCCAAAATCTCCTTCACAAGTTGGCGTTTATTGTTGTATTCCAGGGTTATAACCCTGTCTTTTGCACCATTTATGAAATTGGTACGCTGAATTAACTCCCTCCTTTCATTAAAATTAAGGAGATAATCATCAATAAAACTTGTGCGTTGCAACGTTGGATTGGTTGCAGTGTCGGCTTCAAATTTCATATACTTCACTGCGGAAGGATAACCGAAAAGACCGTAATCTTCCGTTTTGTTCGGCGTTGTCTGGGCATACATTACAGTAGTGTAAAGCCCTGATATAATTGCAATTAAAAAGATTTTACGTGTATTCATTTCCTCTATAATTTTGCTACAAAAGTACAACAAATTTCCTAAATGCCAAAACATTTTATTCTTTTGTCATAAAAAACATCACAAAACAGCATTTATATTCTTTAGAATCAAGTATTGGAAAACCGAAATCAAATTCCGGCGTTCTATAATCAAATTACAAAAATCTATAATCAAATTATAGAACGCTAGAATTTGATTATAGAATGCTATAATCAAATTTCAGAAATCAATAATGAAGTTTTAATATTTTTTTTGAGTCATTTGCGTTTTGTGTTTTTTTTTTTTGTATTTTCGCATATTCGTTTAAGGCAGTAAAAAAGGTGTTATTGATTGATAATAAAATGTTTGGACGCTGCGAACGATAATTATATAGTAATAACTTTCAACTAATAGAACAACTAAATGGAGTCAGAGAACGAGAAAATACAACGGGTGAACATTGAAACCCAGATGAAACAGGCTTATATTGATTATGCAATGAGTGTAATCGTGTCAAGGGCATTACCCGATGCAAGAGATGGAATGAAACCTGTTCATCGCCGTATTTTATATACTATGGGAGAAATGGGTATCACGCATAACACTAAAACAAAAAAGTCAGCCAGAATAGTAGGTGATGTGATGGGTAAATTCCATCCTCATGGCGACAGTTCAATATATATGGCTATGGTGCGTATGGCTCAATGGTGGTCAATGAGATACACACTTGTAGAAGGGCAGGGGAACTTCGGTTCTATAGACCTTGACCCGCCTGCTGCCATGCGTTACACAGAAGCAAAGATGTCCAAGATTGCAGCGGAGATGTTAGCCGATATAGATAAGGAAACGGTGGATTTTCAAAATAATTATGACGATACGCTTACCGAACCGACAGTTCTGCCAACCAAAATACCTAATCTACTGCTCAATGGAGCGAATGGAATTGCTGTTGGTATGGCTACAAATATGGCTCCTCACAATTTGACGGAAGTAATCAATGGAACAATAGCCTATATTGATAATCCTGAAATTTCTATTGACGAACTGATGCAATATATCAAAGCCCCGGACTTCCCAACAGGTGGTATAATATACGGATATGAAGGAGTACGGGAGGCTTATCATACAGGACGGGGGCAGGTCATAATGAGAGCAAATGCAATCATAGAACCGGATAAACATAACGACCATGACCAGATTGTAGTTACTTCTGTACCTTATCAGGTTTGCAAATCTGAGATGATAAAACGTCAGGCTCAACTTGTAGAAGATAAAAAAATAGAAGGTATTTCCAATATCAAAGATGAGAGTAATAAGGAAGGTATCCGTATTGTTTACAAACTGAAACGTGATGCGATAACCAACGTTGTTCTTAATAAGTTATATCAGTATTCGGAACTTCAAACATCATTTTCCATCAACAATATAGCGTTGGTAAATGGCAGACCGCGTCTGTTAAACTTAAAGGAGTTAATAAAGTACTTCGTTGAGCATAGACATGAGGTTGTTCTGCGTCGCACACGCTATGAGTTACGAAAAGCAGAGGAAAGAGCGCACATTTTAGAGGGCTTATTGAAGGCTTTAGATTACATTGACGAAATTATAAGCATAATAAGGGAGTCGCAAACGGTCGCTCAGGCAAAAGAAATGTTGGAAACACGTTTCCAGTTTTCGCCTTTGCAGTCGGATGCCATTGTTAATATGCGTTTGCGTCAGTTAGCAGGATTGGAAAGACAAAAATTACAGGACGAATTTGACGAATTGATGAAATTTATCAATCATTGCAAGGATATTTTATCAAATGAGAGCGTTTTGTGGCAGGTTATCAAAGACGAACTGCTTGAAATTAAAGAAAAATATGGTGATGAGCGTTTATCAAAAATAGAATATTCTTCTTCCGATTTTCGTATTGAAGATATGATCGCCAATGAAGAGGTTGTTATATCCATATCTCATCTTGGTTATATAAAGCGTACGCCTTTATCGGAGTACAAAGTGCAGAATAGGGGAGGCATTGGCTCAAAGGGGGGCAGCGTAAGAGATGAAGATTTCATTGAACATATTTATGTAGCCTCAAATCATGATTATTTATTGTTATTCACCGAGCAAGGCAAATGCTTTTGGCTGAGAGTATTTGAAATACCTGAAGGAACAAAAACCTCAAAGGGTAGGGCAATACAAAATCTTTTGAGTTTGGAAGCCGATAACAGAGTAAAGGCTTATGTAAATGTGAAAAACTTAAAAGATGAGGATTATATAAATAATAATTTCATCGTTCTCTGTACAAAGAAAGGTGTCATTAAAAAGACAACTCTGGCGGCTTATTCGCACCCTCGTTCCAACGGAATCATTGCCCTTACCATTAAAGAAGGTGATGAATTGCTTGAAGCTAAACTTACCAACGGTAATAACGAAATTTTGGTAGCAGTACGTTCCGGAAAGTGCATACGTTTTAATGAAAGTACCGTTCGCCCTATGGGTCGTGCAGCAGCAGGAGTTAGAGCCATTCGTATGAAATCCAATAAGGATGAGGTAATTGGAATGATTTGTGTTGAGAATGCAGAGAAAAATATCCTTGTAGTTTCGGAAAAAGGTTACGGAAAACGTTCCAATATAGATGAATATAGACATACTAATCGTGGAGCACAGGGTGTAAAGACCATAAACATAACTGATAAAACAGGAGATTTGATTGCCATAAAGGATGTAACGGATAACGATGATCTAATGATAATGAACAAATCCGGATTGACTATTCGTATTGCGGTTTCGGACTTACGCGTTATGGGACGTGCCACTCAAGGAGTCAGACTTATAAATATAAGGGAAAAAGATGCGATTGCGGCTGTGGTACGTATTGACAAAGACGATAGTGAAGAGCCAAACTCAGAATCGGAATCAACAGAAAATAATAACAATAACACAGATACAGTTAATAATAATGAATAATAAAACATTTATAGTGATGAAAAGAGCGATTTTATTCGTAACCTTATTGGTTATGACGTTTGGAGGATATGCCCAAACAATGAAAGTACAGTCTGCTTTTGCAGATTTCAATGCCGAACGTTACGGAAAGGCAAAGCAGAACATTGATGACGCTTGTCTGGATGACAAAACAAAAACAGAGGCTAAGACTTGGTTTTATTCCGGTCTTATTTACTCTAAACTTTTACAGTTATCCACTTCCGACAATGAAAAGGACATCAAACTGTTCAAAAAACAGAAGATTGACGAACCAACAGATACGCTTGCCGCAAGAGCAGAACGATCTCTTATTACTTGCATTGAAATAGAGAAAGCGGCAGGAACACAGGATTATATTTCAAGTTCTGTTGGTAATTTAGATTTTGTAAGCCAGTATTACACTAATCTGTGTGCGAATCTTTTCAATGCACAGAAGTATGATGATGCAATAGTAACGGCTGATGAAGTTGTGAAAATGGCAAACCTTTCCAAGTCAGAACTTTCCAAAGTTTTCTCATTGAAAGTAAGGTACATTAAGGCAATATCTTACAGTATTAAGAAAGAGAATGAAAAGGCTGCCGACTTGTATAGAGAATTGGTGAAGGACAAAAGCCCTGAAACCGAAGTATATATAACTCTTAGCGATGTCAATCTTGCAGCAAAGGACACAACAAAAGCAATAAACGTCTTAAAGGCTGGTATTAAGAACATTCCTGACACACTTCAAGGTAACTTTAAGGTGAAATCAAAACTCGCAGGCTTATATCTGCAAATGGGAAACACAACAGAAGGTAACAAAGCCGTAGATGAACTTATGGCAAAGACCAATAACGATGTCAATAAAATCAATACGTTAGCCGAAAATCTTGGTGGGGCAGGGTTGATGGAAAAAGCAGTTGAGTTATATCAAAAGTCATTGCAAATAAAACCCGACCAGATAGTTGCGAATTTTGGTCTCGGCTTGCTGCATTACAATAAGGCTGCCGATTATATAAGTATGGCAAACGCAGCATGGGATAAGGGCGATGATAAAGAAGGCAGCAAATACGACGATTTATGGAAAGAAGAATTTCAAACGGCAATACCGAGTTTCCAAAATGTATTAAAAATTGATTCAAAGAATTTTTACACACTTAAATCTTTGATAACAATTTATCGCAAACTCAATATGATGAACGAAGCCAATGAGTTAGATGCCGTATTTCAAACTTTAATTAAGAAATAATTTAATTTTGATTTATTGAATGTTTAATTTGGAACAGGGGATTGAGATTATCTTTCCCTTGTTCTTTTTATAATTTCTACTTAACATAATATAAATTATGTTGAATTTGGTTTTAATGAAATATATCTGTGTTTCAAGCCTTTAATAAATCATTTTAATTACTTGTCCGTTTATTTTGTTCTTTTGTAACGCTGTTTGAAATATCCCTTTACTTCATTACATATTCCTGAATTTTTGTCTCGGCGTAGCCAAACTTGATTATAAATTTTTAGAATCAATTTATAGATTTCTGTAATTTGATTTCAGCACGCTATAATTTGATTATAGAATCCTGAAACTTGATTTCGTATTTCTGTAATTTGATTTCAGAAATACGAAACTTGATTGCAAAATTTCAAATAATTATTTTAACGTATCGTAAGTTGCAGGTATTGAAAAAGGTGTTGATATTGGGATATTGATTTGCTGATTGCTGAATTTTATAGTTATTTCCTCATTGCTGTTGTGAAATTTGGCTTTGGCAGTGATTTGTTGTGGAAAAATGAAATTTTCTATTAGCGTTTTGCCTTGCGGTATGAACCGTATATCTGTTTGATTTGATGATTGATAATGAGTCTCTGTTGTATCCAAAAGAACTTTCTGAACAATAGAAAAAGTTAATGACATACCGAAATGACGTTCAAAGGCAGTATAATCACCTATAACTGCTTCTTTTTCAACCTTATTGACTGCGAAAACGGAGTCCTGTGTCATCAAAAGGCGGGCAACCTCAAAGCCAAAGCCCGTTACCGAAACCCAAAGCACGGAATCCTTTTGCAATCTCAAGGTTCCGCGAAACGGAATTGAGTTGTAACTACCTGATATGTTGGCAGTATAGGTCTGAAACGTATTTTGCTCATTTTGAGACGGGATATTGGTTTGCGAATCGTTGGTTTGTGGCTTTTGAACCTTGCAACCAACACATAATAAGACTATTATAATAAATTGAAGGGCTTTTTTCATAAATTATTGTTCTGTGTTAATGGCTTTAAGTATGGCTTCATAGTGTTCTAATTCGGTTTCTGTCCAGTTATCTTTGAAGACCAGAACTTTATCCATTGCCTGCTTTGCTTCCGAGTAATGTTTCTTCAAGAAAAGTATCCAAGCATATGTATCAACGTAAATATGGTTATCGGGAAACTTAGTAATGACTTGGCGAGCAAGAGTTTCGGCTCGGTCAAGTTTGGTATTGCGAAGCGAAAGATAGTATGCGTAATTATTCATCGCCATATACTGAGTGGAATCTAAAGAAATAGTTTTTTCAAAGTAATAATCGCTGCTGTCATACGCCTCTTGCTTGTGATAAACCTCCGCTATGTTGGCACAGAAATCAACAAGCAACTCATTGTTGTTAAAGGACAGAGCCTTACCTTTTTGCAATGCGTCAAGGGATTGAGCATATTCCCCTTTGAACATAAGATTTACGCCCTTAAAAAGATATGGTAAAGGCTGTTCAGGGTACATTGACAGCACCTTATCAGTAGTAGAAATGATACTGTCAAGATTTGAATCACTTGAAGTAAGAGCCGATTGGGCAAAAAGCAAATTTTGATACAGGTCATAGTCCTTTTCACCCAGCGAAATGGCTTTATTGATAACGGACACAGCATTTTCATATTCCTGTTTGCGCATATAACCCGTGGCAAGCAAAGCAAAAATGCGTCCATCGCTGTCATTAACCTTCGCAATCTCCTGCAATAAAGAAAAGAAACGCTCAAAGTCTTCTCTGTTTGTATCAATTCCTTCTCCGTAAACAGATATGATAACGTTCAGTTTAGTCTGTGCATCTAAGCCATTATTCTTTGCGGCTCTCATAAGATACTCATAACAAAGGGTTTTGTTCTTCCGGTCAAAGTAATAATTAGCAAGAGCAACCTGAACATAAGGGTTATCGGCGTCAATATTTTCAACGTTTTTATAATATGTGTATGCCTTTTGATAATCCTTTGTCTTCATTGCCATTTCTGCGAGCATAAGAGAATACTTTGTTTCTGCGGGATACTGTTTTGCGAGTTTGGAAAGTTCATTCTCCGCTTTATATTTTTGATTCAGCAGAGTATAAACGGAAAACTTTGTCATGGAAACCTCTTCGCTTACTCCCCAACGGTCTTCCATACGATTGAGAGTTTGAAGCATTTTATTGTAATTGCCGTAAGCATGATATATATCCACGAGTGTTTGATACAACTCCACCTTGTCAGGGTTTGTCTTCAGGAGTTGTTCGTATATATCCGCCGATTGAGCAAAGTCTCCTTTGACATAGTACATTTGAGCCAACTGAAGACGATACCAGATATTGCTCTGAGAAAGTTCCATCGCCTTTTTGGCATAAGCCTCCGCCTTTTCCCAGTTCTGCTGTGAGAAATGAATGAGACTGAGTTTGCTATAAGCCAAAGCATTTTTTGAATCCTTTGTTATGATTTCGTTGTACAGGCGTTCGGCTTCCTGATTGTTGCCGATTTCATTTTGAGTTTGTGCCAGCAATAACTGATTATCCAACTCTAACTGCTCCTGTGTGTATTGCGGATTTTGCTTTGGTGGTTGCGATGTACCGCAGGATGCAAACACAACTGCCAAACACAATAGCCCTATCGTCCTATCGTACTTCATTATAGTCTCCTATGCTAAGGTCTTGTGATTTTCCAACGTAATGAACGTGCGAACCAATCATAGAATTTTCCATTATGGCGTTCTCAATAAAGGTATCGTTGCCAAGGATTGAGTTTTTGATAATGCTGTTTTTGATTTCAACGCCTTCATCCAAAGAAACATAAGGACCGATAACGGAATTACTTAACCTCACTCCCCTACTTATAAAACACGGTTCTATGATTAAACTATGGTCATTTATCAAATCGGTACTGATGAGATTTTCTTTTGTGGCTTTGAGGTCAAGAATCCTTGCATTTGTATAGACGGTTGCATTTTTGTTTCCGCAGTCTAACCATTGACGGACGCTGCTTGTGGTGAGGCTACATCCCTTATCAAGGAGGCGTTGCAGGGCATCGGTGAGTTGATATTCGCCAAGAGTTTTCCGGTTGTTGTCAAGAAGATACTGCAATTCGGTTTTCAACATCTCACCGCTGCGAAAGTAATAAATACCTATGATAGCCTCGTTGCTGACAAACGTTTTCGGTTTCTCAACGAACCCTTCTATGGTACCCGACTGACGTTTGCGTACAACTCCGAAGGCTGACGGATTTTCTACTTCCTGAGTCCAAATTATCCCTTCTTGATTTGTGTCAAGGCGAAAGTCGGCTTCAAAAAGCGTATCTGCGAAAGCGATAGTAACGTTACCCCGCAGGGTTTCTTCGGCACACATTATTGCGTGAGCCGTACCGAGCGCTTGTTGTTGATAATAAATCTTTCCCTTTGCACCCAAAGCCGATGCTATTGACAGCAGATTTTGCTCTACCTCCTGCCCGAAGTTGCCTGTAACAAAGCCGATTTCCTCTATATTGCTGCCGCAAACCGTAGCAATTTCTTCGCAAAGTCGTTGTACGATGGGCTTTCCTGCAATCTTTATCAGGGGTTTTGGAGTTGTGAGGGTATGAGGACGCATCCTTTTACCCATACCCGCCATTGGAATAATTATATTCATAAATTATTATGTTTTAGTTTGTTTTTGAGGGTGCAAAAGTAATAAAAAAAATTCATATTACCACACCTTATATATATAAGGAGTGATTCCGTGGTTATGAAATGGCGTTTCAATTTCACGAAACCTAGGTTTCATTTTTTTAGAACCTAGGTTTCATTTTCGTGAAACCTAGGTTTCGTGAAATTGGAACCTAGGTTTCGTGACTCGTGAAACCTAGGTTTCATTTTTTTAGAACCTAGGTTTCATTTTTCTGAAACCTAGGTTTCGTGAAATTGAAACCTAGGTTTCGTGACTCGTGAAACCTAGGTTTCATTTTTCTGAAACCTAGGTTTCGTGAAATTGAAACGGGCTTTCGTGAAAATGAAACGGGATTTTGGTATTTTGAAATAAAATTGTACCTTTGCAAATTCAAAACACACAAATATGACTCTTAATTTGAACGAAGTAAAAAAACATATTGCCGCCGCACTTCTTGAAGACATTGGCACGGGAGACGTTTCTACGCTTTGCTGTATTGATTCTGCGGCAACAAACCGCGCCAAACTCATTGCGAAAGAGGAAGGCGTGCTGTGCGGAGTTGAAATTGCGAAAATGGTCTTTGAAACGGTTGATGCGGATATTGATTTTGAGGCATTTAAGACGGACGGAGAGCGATTGCAAAAGGGCGATGTGATATTTTTGGTTTCGGGCAAGGCTCGCAGCATTCTTGAAGCCGAACGCACGGCTCTTAATTACATCCAAAGGTTGTCCGGTATCGCTACGCAGACTGCTGAATATGTGCAACTTATTGCGGATACGGGCGTACGGATTTTGGATACCAGAAAAACAACCCCGACTATGCGTATGATGGAAAAGTATGCTGTTAAAACGGGTGGCGGATGCAATCATAGGATTGGTCTTTACGATATGATAATGCTAAAAGACAATCACATAGACTTCGCAGGCGGCATAACCAACGCCATTAACAAGGCACGGAATTTAACTTCCGTAACAACAACTTGGAAAGTTGAGATAGAGGTTCGGGATTTGACGGAATTGAAAACGGTTTTGGAGACCGGGAATGTGGATAGGATTATGTTGGATAACTTTGACGTTGAGACCATTAGCGAGGCTGTGAAAATGATTGACGGAAGGTACGAAATTGAAGTTTCGGGCGGTATCAACAAAAGCAATATCCGTGATTACGCTTTGAGCGGTGTTGATTACATATCGGTCGGAGCATTGACACATAACATCAAAGCGTTGGATTTAAGTCTCATTCAGGCATAATTTTAATCAAATAATAAAAAAATAAAATAGTTTTATAAATAAATAAATATGAATTATAAAGAAATTCAAACCCGACTGCTTGGTTTGCAGTCCATCATCGGTAATACTCCTTTGCTGAAGATAGAATACGGATACAAAGGACAGAAACGACAAATCTTTGCAAAAGCAGAGTATCACAACCTTACGGGAAGCATAAAGGACAGAATGGCATTCCACATCCTCAAACGCGCTTATCAAAAAGGCGAATTGAGAGAAGGGATGCACATTATGGAAGCAACAAGCGGGAATACAGGTATTTCCTTCTCGGCTCTCGGTCGCGCAATGGGTCATCAGGTAACAATATTCATACCTGACTGGATGAGCATAGAGCGTATCAACATTATGAAATCCTTTGGTGCTAATATCCGTTTGGTGAGTAAGGAAGAGGGAGGCTTTCTCGGTTCTATTGAAATGACGCGTCAGGCTCAGCAATCCGACCCTGATAATATCTTTTTGCCGTGTCAGTTTGATAATTGCTGTAACTGTGAGGCTCATTACCTGAGTACGGCTCCCGAATTGGTGAAACAAATGGCTCAATTCGGCATCTTACCTGATGCCTTTGTGGCAGGTGTCGGCACGGGAGGAACGGTTATGGGCGTAGGAAAATATCTCAAAGAACTGAATAAGGATATTGTTGTAAGCCCTCTTGAACCTGCAAACTCCCCTACCCTTTCCACCGGTTACAGAATAGGCAAGCACAGAATTCAAGGCATAAGTGATGAATTTATTCCGTCCATTGTTTCTCTTAATGAGTTGGATCGTATCATTGAAGTGGATGATGGTGATTCTATAATAATGGCTCAGAAACTTGCTCGCAACCTTGGGCTTGGCGTTGGCATAAGTAGCGGTGCTAATTTCCTTGGTGCGGTTATGTTACAGAACATATTGGGATTTGATTCCATCGTAACGACCATTTTCCCTGACGATAACAAGAAATATCTTTCAACCGACTATTCAAAGGAAGAGCCTGTAAAAGAAGGTTTTCTCTCCACAGACATAACGTTAGAATGTGCTACCATGATTAGGTAGCAAAGAACGGAATTATGAATGTTTATATAGAAACTTACGGATGCCAAATGAATGTGAGCGACAGCGGTATTGTCGGCACGATACTCACAGATAATGGCTTCCAACTCGTTAATGACACTTCCGAAGCCGATGTTGTCCTGCTCAATACCTGTTCCATAAGGGATAATGCGGAAAAAAAGGTTAAGAATCGCATACAAGAACTCAATACAATAAAGAAAAAACGAGGCTTAATCATTGGAATACTTGGTTGTATGGCTGAAAGGCTGAAAGAGGATTTGATTACCAATTACGGAGTTGATGTTGTATGTGGAGTGGATTCCTATCGTAAAATTGCGGAAGCCATTAACAATTCCATAGATTCCTCTATCGCTCTTACGGTTCTTAATTCGCAGGAAACGTACGAAGGCATTACTCCTCTGCAAATCAACACTGATGCCGTTACTGCTTTCGTTTCCATTATGCGAGGCTGCGAAAACTTTTGTTCTTACTGCGTTGTACCTTACACAAGGGGCAGAGAACGAAGCCATTCCGTTAAAAGCATCATAACACAATGCGAAGATCTTTTTTCAAAAGGCTACAGGGAAATAACATTATTGGGTCAAAACGTTAATTCTTACCGATTTAACGATGGCGAACGCACAACCGATTTTGCCGATTTGATAAAACAGGTTGCCGAAATCAATCCTTTGTTACGGGTTCGCTTCGCAACATCTCATCCTAAGGATATTTCCGACCGACTAATAGATGTAATAGCCTCATATAACAACATTTGCAAGGCAGTACATTTGCCTTTACAATCCGGTAGCAGCGATGTGCTGAAGCGAATGAACAGAAAATACACACGGGAAGAGTATTTGGAAAAAATAAAACGAATAAAAGCCACAATACCTGACTGTTCCATATCAACAGATATTATCGTTGGTTTTTGCGGAGAGACGCCTGAAGACTTTGAACAGACACTCGAAGTGATGAGAATAGTGGAATACGATTACGCATTTATGTTTGCTTATAGCCAACGCCCGGATACTTTGGCTGCAAAGAAGTATGCGGACGACATTTCTTTACAGGAAAAGAACCGTCGCTTAACACAACTTATCAATCTCCAGAGAGATTTGTCTATGGCGAGCAATCGGCGAGATATTGGCAAGGTCTATGAGGTTATGGTTGAGGAACAAAGCAAGCGTTCGGCGGATAAACTTTTCGGCCGTAACTCTCAAAACAAGGTAGTGATTTTTGATGTTGGTGATTTCAAAAAAGGTGATTACGCAAAGGTTAAAATACTTGACTGTACATCTGCTACGCTGTTTGGCAAAACGCTTTAGGTTAATTATTCCTTACTTACGGTTTATGTAGAGGCTCTTTCATTTTTTCGTAATCTCTTTTTACATATTTTATAATTTTATTTTAGAACGCTATAATCAAGTTTTCAATTCACTAAACACCATATAATAATAACAAGTAGCCCGATAAAATTCTTTTACTTTAAGTTAAATCGGTTTAGAATCAAATTACAGAATTCTATAATCAAGTTCTAGCGTTCTATAATCAAATTATAGAACGCTAGAATCAAGTTCTAGCGTTCTGTAATCAAATTCCAGCGTGCTAGAATTTGATTATAATTTTCCGTAATTTGATTTCAGAAAAGCAAAATACCATATAATAATACCAAAGCAGCCCGACAACATTACATTATCGGGGCTACTTTGGCATATAAGAGTATCCTATTTTATTACAAACTTTTTCTTCACTTCGCCTTGCGTGGTTAGGAGTTTCAATGTGTAATTGCCTGATGGTAAATTAGCAATATCTACCTTTGCTTCGTGTCTATTCAATTCTATCTCTTTGACTTTCACTCCCAGATTATTGTAAATTTCAAGCGTTATTACCTTAAAATCACTTTGAATAAACAACTCATTCTTCGCAGGATTTGGATAAATTTTGCAACTGTTGTCCAAGTCTATCTGCTGTAAATCATTGGTGCATTCTATTATAAAATCGTGTGTGCCGCTAAACAACGTATCCGATTGAGTGAGAACAAATGAATGATAATAATAGGTTTTGTTGCAAGTCAATAAGGAATAAGGCAAGGTTAATGAATAGATATTTTGATTTGTATCATAAGGATAAATAACTGCATTTGGATTACTCAAAGAGAGATTAGCAAGAATTGTATCATAAACGAAACCTACTTTTGATGGAAATGGATAGCCCGGTTCTGTCAAAGTTGTAATAAAAGTAAGGGTACTGTCTATTGTATCATTTATTGATGTTGATGTAAATTCACAATTTGCCATTGGTCTATCTAGAATAGGAAACATATATATAAATGGCTGACAATTAGTAGTAGTGTCCAAATTAAAATAATAATCCGTAAGATGACTCCATTGATTGTCATACTTTACCAATGGAGCCATCTTTTCACA